>JASHRF010000073.1 GCA_030037545.1 Acidobacteriaceae bacterium
GACAGCTTCTAGCTTTCCTGGCACTTTTTTGCCGCCTGCCGGCCTCAGATTTTGAAGCGTCCACGAGTGCCTGAGAACGTTTCTTCACAGCATAACGGAAGGGCGAAATTAACCCGCAACGAGCGGCGAAAAAATATTTCCCGCCGAATGAGCGCGATGCGGAAGATGCGGCCTTGGCAAGGCCTTGACAACGGCAAGGCGGAGAAGAGGAATTCTTCAAGAGGATTGCTGGTTTTTTGAAGTGCGATTGCCCTGGGTAGTCAATAGCTTGTAGCTGTCAGCAGCAATCAGCTTCGGCTATCGATCTCCAGCCTGACCTCCCGACTGCACCTACAGATTCCGGCTCGACTGCCGATAAAAGAGCACAAAACCCGCAGCGCGGATAAGCGCGAATGGCCTCCAACGAGTTCGGGCTGGGCGTCCTGCGATACCCTTATGGTGAATTGCGGGGCGATGAATACTCCGTGCGCGGTGACAATCACCTTCGACCGCGTGCCACTCTTCGACTACGACCTGGGCGGCATCGAGTTCAGCATCTTCTACGAAGACCGGGCCCGCAACCTGTGGGGTTCGCCTACCGGCTTCCTTTTAGAGCCTGTTTACGATTTGTTGGAGGGCAGCGTCTTTTCGCCTGCTGAAGCGGGCTGGGCTACGAAATCAGCCTTCTGTTCCCCAGGCAGGCGCTTGGGGTTACCGTCTGTCGCCTGTCTGTGGCGGACTTGGCGAGTTGAAAACCACCCTTCTTGCCGATTGGGAACAGATTCTTACAGCGTATTTCAAACATGCTGCCGGACAATCAAGGAACCATCCCTCGGCGGCTAAAGCCGCATCAACGGCGGATTTTGCACGGCACGGCTGAAGCCGTGCCCTTTCAAAGCCTATTTTTGAAACACGCTCCAGGAGATCGTAAACACGCTCTTACAAGCCGGTTTGAGCTTTTTCTCGCGGAACCCACGTCTCTTGCGTCTAACATCCGAGGCGATATTCTGTTTGCTGCCATGCACGTGCGCGTTCTTCGTTTTGGAATCTTGAAAGAGTGGCTTGGTCCCACCACCTCCGTGATCGAGCTGCGCGAGGGCTCGACCGTTCTCGACTTGTGGGAAAAAGTGATCAACGAAGCACCGGATGCCGGGCGGCCCGGTTCTGAGGCGATCCTGGGCGTCGCGGTCGGCGTGAATGCTGAATTTGTTCTACACACCCACATCCTTCACGATGGCGACGAAGTGGCCCTGTTGCCGCCTGTTTCAGGGGGTGCTCCAGCCGAAATCCTCAATCAAAAGGAAAAACCGCCCGCCGCGGCTGTGGCGCTGGTGCGTGAACGGATTGGCGCCGAAGGCCTGATTGCCGCAGCCAAGCGGACCGAAGACGGCGCCGTGGTGGTTTTCGATGGCATCGTGCGCAACCACTCTCGCGGCCGCCGCACCCTGTACCTCGATTACGAGGCCTACGAGAAGATGGCGCTTCGCCAGATGCACGAGTTGGCCGCGCAGGCGCGCAGCCGCTTCGCCATCCGTCATGTCACGCTCGTTCACCGGCTCGGCCGGCTGGAGGTCGGTGAAACCAGCGTGCTCGTCATCGTTGCCGCCGCCCATCGCGCCGCGGCCTTCGAGGCCAGTCGCTGGCTGATCGATACTCTCAAGCAAACCGTGCCCATCTGGAAAAAGGAGACCTTCGCCGACGGAGCCGTATGGGCCCCCGGTGAGCCGTTCCCGGAATCATTGGCGCTGAATCCGGCGGAGATGAAAAATGAGTTGTGACGGGCACAGGATTCTCCGGAAACCGGCATGGGTGAGCGTAGCGCTTTTGGTACTTTTGGCGGCCTGCGCGGCCCTCATCGTCCGCGCGCAGCAGGACTCAACCACGACTTTCAAAGTCGAAACCAAACTGGTGAATGTTTTTGTCAATGTGACCGACAAGAACGGCGCCATTGTGGGCGGTCTCAACAAGAACGATTTCGCCCTCTTCGAGGACGGCCATCCGCAAACCATCGCGCTCTTCGAGCGCCAATCGGCGCTGCCGCTGTCTATCACCCTGGCCATTGACACCAGCGGCAGCGTGAAGAAAGACATGGCCGATGAAGCCGCCGCCGCCAAGCGATTTGCCCACGCCATCCTTCGTCCCCAGGACCAGATGAGCGTGATCGAATTCGCTACCTACGTCCACGTTCTCACGCCCTTCACCAACAACCTTTCACGCATCGATCACGCTATCGCCGACCTGCACGCCGACTGGGCCACTGCTCTCTACGACGCCATTATTGACGGCTCCCATGCCCTGGGTGGCAAGCAAGGGCGCAAAGTGCTGGTGGTCGTCTCCGACGGCGACGACACCGTGCAGGACATGACCTACGGGCAGGCCGAAGCAGCGGCGCTGCGCAACGAGGTCATGATCTACTCGCTGATCGACGTGCCCATTGCCGCCAGCGCCGGCCGCGACACCGGCGGCGAACACGCGCTGATCACGCTGAGCGAACAGACGGGCGGCAAGTATTACTACGTGGAAGCGCACGGGCTCGACGCCGCTTTCCAGCAGGTGAGCGACGATCTGCGCACCGAATACCTGATCGGCTATTACCCGCAGCATCAGGAGCCGGGAACCGATTTTCACCGCATCGGCGTGACCATCCCTCGTGCCGTGCCTGGCGCTTTCGAAATCCACCACCGCACCGGCTATTACACCGACGGGCAATGAGGCGCCATGACAAAGAATGGCAGACACGCACAATTCAGGAGCAGAGAACCAGGCTGGGCGCGGACGTCGTCAGGATCCCCGACGTCAGCGTCTGGCGCCGCAGCGTTCCCATTCAGCCTGTATTTACTCATCCGCCACTGATTGTTGTCGAGGTCCTATCGCCCGAGGACCGGCAATCTCGGGTTCTACAGAAGATCGACGATTACCGGCGTTTTCAGGTGCCACATATCTGGATCGTCGATCCGGCCAAGCGGATCGGCTGGGACTGTTCCGATGGCAACTGGCTGCGCCGGAACCGCCTTGATGTTCCCGGATCGGCAGTCTATCTCGATCTCGAGTAGCTTTTTCGGGAATTGGATTTGGCCGAAGCCTGAGCTGCGCGCCAGGATGCAGGACCCTCAGACCCGGCAAGGATTTGCTCCCGTTGGGCTTGCAGCCTACCTCAGCGCCCCTGCATCTAAAATAGAATCATGACGCCACCACTGGCTTCCCGACGCCGTTCCAAGACTCCTCCGCCCGGCGAAACCGGCCAGGAGGCTCTTTACCTGCGCTCGCTCAGCGACCGCCAGGTGATCGTCTCCATCAAGCTTCGCGATGGCGACACCGTGCGCGGCTGGATCGAATATTTCGACGATTCCATGCTGCGCCTGACCCGCGAAGGTCACCCCAATCTTTTCATCTACAAGCACCAGATCCGCTCCATCAGCGAGGTGGGCCGACGGCAGGCGCTGCACGCGGCCCCGCACCCGATACGCGAGGCGCTTCCGTGACCCACACGCCCGCATCAGGCGCCACGCTCGATCCGGCCCTGATGGTGAAAGCCTCTGAGATCGCACGTGAAGCCGGCGCCCGTCTGCGCGAGTTCTACGCCCAGGGCGTGGAAACCGAGTACAAGGGCGACGTGGATCTGGTCACAGTGGCCGACCGCGCCGTGGAAAAGCTGATCCGCACGCGGCTCGGCGAGGTTTTTCCCGCGCACGGAATCTACGGCGAAGAAGGCACGCGCGAGCGCATGGAAGGCGAGTTCCGGTGGTACGTCGATCCGCTCGACGGCACCACCAACTTCGCCCATGGGTTTCCACAGTTCTGTGTCTCCATGGGACTGGAGCATCGGCCCGCCAGCCTCAAGCCGGAGCAGGACGGCACACTTGCCGCAGGCATCGTGTATGACCCTCTCCGCGACGAGCTATTTACCGCCGAGCACGGAGGCGGCGCGCAGCTCAATGGCAAGACGATTCATGTTTCGCGCCGCCGCGATTTGGCCGAGTCATTGCTGGCCACCGGTTTTCCCAGCCGCAAGCGCCACTCCAGCCCCAATATCCACTTCTACCAGGAGTTCACGCTGCGTTCGCACGGGGTGCGCAGGGCCGGTTCAGCCGCGCTGGACCTGGCCTATATTGCCTGCGGGCGGCTCGACGGCTTCTGGGAGTTCAATCTGAATCCCTGGGACACGGCGGCCGGCATTCTGCTGATCGCCGAAGCCGGGGGGCGCATCACCGATTTCGAAGGCCGTCCCTTTCGCCTCGACAGCCGCGAGACCCTGGCATCGAACGGTCTCATTCACGACGAGCTGATCGCGCTCTTCCGCGATATGCTCGCCGGCCGCAATCTTGCACCGATTCCAACGCCGCAGGAGTACGCGGCGCGAAGAGAACGAAAGGGACTAGGGATTCGGGACTAGGGATTCGGGAATCGTATGCGTACTGAAATTGGATCGTGCGCGTCCGACTGGGTGAGGGAGGAGATTCCCTGAGTGAAAGTCAGGTCAAAAAAGGGATAGAGTGAGGATATGCAGTTGCCGTCGTCCCCAGGGTTCCTTTTTCGCCGTGTGTCCCGCGGCTTGGCCATTGCGCTTTCCATGATGTTGACGATCTTGCCGATTTATGGGCAAACGTCAGGGACGGCGTCAGCAAAGAATTCCGGTTCGTCCGCAACCAAAACCTCCGCAAAGCCGAAATCGGCACATAAGAAAACCATCAGGCATCACCGGCGGAGACGGTACCGCGCCAGCCGCGCGGTGCGCAGGGCGCGAACAGCGCGCATCCGGCGGGCGTTTATCGCGTCCAGCGAGCTGCGGCCCATGGCGCAGCAGTTGGCTACGATGCGGACACCGGAAGCTTACGCGGGGGTGAACGCCTATGCACGGCGGCATAGCGGCGATGCGGCTGCCGCGGCGTACCTGGCGCTGGGCCACGCTTACCTGCTCGATCACCGCTACATCGAGGCGATTGAGAATTTCCGGATGGCGCGCGAGG
Organism: Acidobacteriaceae bacterium; assembly: GCA_030037545.1. Lineage (GTDB taxonomy): Bacteria > Acidobacteriota > Terriglobia > Terriglobales > Acidobacteriaceae > Telmatobacter. The sequence continues at coordinate 4,947 of JASHRF010000073.1, forward strand.
ACAGCGAAGAGCTGGGCGATATCGCCGATTTTCTGGCCTCCGAAGCGGCCCACGACTCGGGGAATAACGTGGATGCCGAGGCGCTCCTGCATGGATTTGCTGCGCGCTATCCGGACAGTATTTTTGTGGACCAGGCGCCGGAGCTTGAGGCGGATGTCCTGCTGGCGCTCAGCAATCCCACCGGCGCGCGCGCAGTGCTGGCCGCGGCCGAAGATACCGACGCCGTGGACCGTGTGGGCTACCAGCTTGCCATGGGACAGGTGGAGTACGCGCTGGGCCAGCAAGATGCGGCGGTGACAGATTTCAAGCGCCTGCTGCTCGACCATCCGCTCAGCGGCGAAGCGCAGATTGCGCGGGCGCGGCTAACGGAGATGGGCGCGGAGTCTACGCTGACCCCGGTCGAGCTGCGCAGCCTTGCCGATGCCTACTACAACGCCGGCCAGTACAACGAGGCGGCGGAGCAGTACCGGGCGCTGGAGCTCGTGCCGGAACTGAGCGTGGCGGAACGCAACAGCTTTGCCGTGGCGCTCGCCGGCTGCGAGCTGAAGCTGCATCGGCTGACGCCTGCCGATGTGCAGGCGCTTCCGGATACCGACGACGAGAACGGCGCGCAGCGGCTCTACCTGCTCATGGAACTGGCTCGCGATCGCGACGACCAGGACGACCAGCAGCGCATTGTGAGCGAGATGGAGATGCGATTCCCGCGCAGCGATTGGCTGGCAGAGGCGCTGTATTCGAGCGGCAATATGTACCTGCTGAAGCGCGATTATCCCAACGCCGTGACCTATTACAGTTACCTTGCCGAGCATTTCCCCAGCCACAAATATGCGGCCGCGGCGCACTGGCGTGCCGGGTGGCTGAGTTACCGGGAGGGACAGTTTGCGGCCGCGGCCAGGCTGTTCGACGAGCAGATCGAGCGCTATCCCAGCGCTGCGGAAACGGTGAGCGCGCTTTACTGGCGCGGCCGGCTCTACGAATCCATGGACCATTATCCGTCGCTGGCGGCGGCCAATTACCGGGCGATTATTCGAGCTTATCCGCATTATTTCTACGCGCAGATGGCGCAGATGCGGCTCACGTCGCTGGGCAAGGTGCAACCCGGTCCGGAGCCGGGGCTCACCAGCCCGGCAAGCAACGATCGCTTGCCGGGGGCTCTGGATCTCGATCACTTCCAGCCCATGCCCGAGCCCAAGCTGGTGGACACGTTTCCGGCCGACAGCCCGCATCTGGCCAAGGCCCGGCTGCTGGCCAACGCGGGACTGAACGAATATATCGCCGAGGAGATCGAGGCCGATCCCGATTCCGAGTCGTGGAGCGCATTGGCCGAGGCGCAGATCTATGCCTCCTACGATGAGACGTTTCGCGCGCTGCGAGCCATGAAGCGGGCGCTGCCGCATGCTTCGGAGGCGCCCTTCAGCGCCATTCCGCTGGCCTATTGGCGAATTCTTTTCCCTGAGCCATGGTGGCCGACCATCCGCGCGGAAGCGGAGAAGAACAACCTCGATCCTTACCTGGTGGTTTCGCTGATCCGGCAGGAATCGGAGTTCAATCCCAACGCGGTCTCCTACGCCAACGCCTGGGGCCTGATGCAGTTGCTGCCCTCGGTGGGCCGGATCATGGCGCGCGAAGAGGGAATGCCGCATTTCCAGACTTTCCAGCTTCTCGATCCGGAGACCAACATCCGCCTGGGGACGCGTTACCTGCGCCAAATGATCGACCGTTTTGGCGGCGTAGAGGAGTACGCGCTGGCGGCCTACAACGCGGGCGACAACCGGGTGGTGGATTGGGAAGCGGCGGGACCTTACTCCGGCATCGACGAGTTTGTGGAGTCGATTCCGTTTACGCAGACCCGCGATTACGTGCAAGCCATCCTGCGCAACGAGGAGACTTACCGGGCCATCGACCAGTTTGCCAGCACCCAGAGCGGGCTGACGCGGGCGGCGCGGTGAGGGTGACAGGGAACAAGGGAACGAGGGCCCAAGGATCGGGAATCTGTTTCGATACCGTTGGCTTGCGATTCCGATTGACTTGGAGCCGTCTTTCCGAAACACTGACTGCAACCAACGGCAAACCGGCGTGTTAAAGAAATAGAGAGCCGGCTGCCGGCGGCGACTCGAGCAGCCTGCTATTGCATCGACGGCGAAGCGGCCAACCAGCTCCGCCGACCTCACCCGCGTGGAGGCAGGATGTCAGCCGATCTGCAGTTTCTGGAAGAATGGATCCCCGACAAGATGGACCCCGGCACGGTGTTTGTGCTGGAAAACCAGGCCAAGCTGGGCCACGCGCAGAATCCCTATGTGGCCGTGATGTCGTGCCCGCGCTGCGGCACGCTGGGGCTGATCACGCGCCGCCAGTTATATGACGGCGAGGCGATGATCTGCGGCGGTGACCTGTGCTCGGCCGAATACCGGCTGGACGGCGACAATATCTGCTACCGGGCGGCGCAATAGTTTCTCAGGGCTGAGTAGTTTCCGGCCCCTTTCGGCCAAGGACTGGCGGCGGATGGACACCCATCACCCCTTCGTTCAGCTTTGCGGTGCGCTCGGTCGAGTGCACGCCGCACCGTCAAAAGGAGAGGGCCGGCTCTATAGCCGGCCCTCTGTTCATGCCGAAGCAGCTTAGAATGTCACATGCATTGACATTTCGATGATGCGGCCGCTGCCGATAGTGTCGGTGACCGCGCCCATCTTGGCGTTGGTTACGGAGTTGGGCGCCGTATACAGCTCGTAAGCGCAAGCCTGGGAGCTGCCGGAGCAGGTCCCGGCGCCGGTGGGCGTGGTCACTGTCGTGCTTGGGACAGGCTGAACCTGTTGCCCGTTGGTGTATTCGAGGGTCGGCACTCCATTGTCATTGCCGAGTTCGCTGAAGCCGGGATTCAGAGTGATTTCGTTTTGCGGAACATCGAAGCTCGGGGTGTTTGTCACGTTGAAAACCTCGAACTGGTAGTTGATGTTGTAGCGCTCCTTGATGGGTATGTTCTTTTGGATGGTGATGTCGAGGCGCTTCTGGAATGCCTGGCGGAAGATGTTGCGCTGGCCGGGGACGAAGTTGCTTTCGTAGACGTCGCAGAGTGGGCCGCCGTCGGGGCCTGCATTGCCGCCATCGGTGGTGGTGTCGCAGGGCGGCACGCCGTCTTCGCCAGGGGCCATCAACGGAATTTCGAAGTCGTCAGGGTTCAGCGCGGGGCTGTAGACGGCTTTGCCGTTGGCGCCGCGCGAGGTAAACGCGCCGGTCTTGCCGGTGTACGCCGAAGAGGGGTTGATTCCGGGTTTAAGGGGCAGAATGGGGTTGATGATCTCGGCGTTGGTGCCGAAGTACTGGGTGCCGATCGATCCGGAGTAGTCGTAAATGCTGTACGGCTGGCCGCTATAGAACTGGCCAATGCCCAGTAGCGCCCAGTTGTTGACCACGTGCTTGAGCCAGTTGCCCTGGTCCTTGATGAGATTGGGGGCGTTGGCGACGAAGTTGAAGGTCAGGTTGTTGGTGGAGTCATAGTCGCAATCAGCATAGGAGCTGCGCAGGTCGTCGGGGTTGTTGCCGGTGAAGAAGAGGCCCACGTCGCTCTGCTCGTCCAGGCAGTGCGAGAAGGTGTAGGAGATTCCGGCCTGAAGATCGTGCGACATGGCCTTTTGCAGGTGAGCCTGCAGCGCATCGTAGGCGGAGATTCCGATGGCGCTGAAAGAGGCCGAGTTGGGATCGTAACCCACGTAGGGCACGCGCAGGTCGATGTTGCCGCCGCTGTAAGAATCATACGGCTCGTTGGCCATGGCGTACGGGGTGGTGTAGGTGTTGCCCGCGCCGTAATACCCGGAGGGTGCGTTGACATTGCTCAGAACCTGCACGCCGTAGGAGTACTCCTGTCCGTGGCAAGCGGCAACGCTTTGGTAGTTGCCGGGGGTACACAGCACCGGCTCGTTGAAGGGTAGCGGGATGATCTGGTGTTTGCCGCGGTTGCCCACGTAGCCGATGTCGAGGGCAAGGTCGCTCCTGGGCTGCCACTGCATGTCGAGGATCCAATCCTCGGTATACGGAAGCTTGTTGGCGCGGTTGTAGTTGCCGATGACGAGCATGGCGTCGGGTTCGCCGTCGTTGCACACGAAATCGTCATTCGTGTTATAGCCCTGATAAATGTTGTAGGCGGTGCAGTCGGTCTCGATGGAATTGACCGTAGGCATGATCGCGGCCAGGCCGGAGGGCGTAGTGGGGGCGACAAGGCCGTTGGGGAACGGGTTGCTCAGATTTCCGGTCGCGTCGGTATAGGCTGCGAAGGGAGCTTCTTCCGTGACGCCGAAGGGGCCGCTGATGCCAGCGCCGGCGGGCGGCGAAAGGTACTGGAAGTACTGGCCGCGGTCGTAGTACATGCCTGCGCCGGCCCGCCACACCACTTTGCCGTCGTTCCATTTGGGCGCCCAGGCTACGCCCAGGCGCGGGCCAATGCCCCATTGGCGGCCTGTAAGGGTAGAGTCGCTCACCCCGGGTGTGCCATAGAGCTTGTTATTGCCGGCGACGACGAAGCCGGAGTTGGTGACCGCGCTGTCGGTGGCCGAGTAAAGGGCGGGATCGAAGTTGAAGAGATCGCCGTTTTTCTCGCTCAACGGCCCGTCGAAATCGTAGCGGACACCGGCGGAGATGCTCAGGTTGGGCAAGACCTGCCATTTATCCATGGCATAGGCGCCGATGTCGTGGGAGCGGTAGTAGCGGTTGGAGTTGCCGTCCAGAATGGTATTTTCCTTGTAGAGCTTGCCTTCGAGGAAATCGGGGAAGTTCTCCGTCTCCATGTAGGCGTGGCCTTCGTCGAGGTTGCGGATGTTCAACTGATCGTAGCTGTAGCTGGCGCCCACGGTGACGGTGTGTCTGCCGTGCGACCAGATCAGATCGGTGGATGGCGAATAGCGGGTTTCGAAGTACCCATCGTCGACAAATTCGCTATGGGGGCCGAGATAGGAGGTTATGGAGTTGGAGCCGGACGTGGCGAAGTCCCCCAGCTCAATACCGGGGAAGGCGTTGCCATTGGGGAGCGCCATGCCGATGCTGGATGCATAGAGATCTGCTGTATCGGAGAAGTTGCTATAGACCTTCTGGCGCGCGAAACCCACCAACTGCTGCCAGTTGATGTGGGATCCGATGTTGATGGTGTTGCTGAGCGCGCCCGTCTGCGCTCCGTTGTCCTCGTTTTCCGGGAACCCGGTATAGTTGCTGCTCGAGTAGGGGCTCACGGTGGGCATGTGCTGATAGAAGTACTTGGCGGCCAAGTGGTCGTTATTGGTGGCGTTGTAGTCCAGAGAGGCGGTTGCCTGATCGCCCTTGAAAATGGATGTTCCCACATTTACGGCGTCGTACTCCTCGCTCTCGATCTGGCTCTGGGCGGTGGCGTCGGCCGAAGGGATCAGGTATTGGCCGTTGGGCAACTTCGCCTGCAGTATCGCAATGGCGGTGGAGTTCCACTTCGAGGTCGCCGGACAAGTGCTCGAAGATCCGTAAGCGGCATAGTAGCTATTGCAGGCAGCCAGGATGCCTGTTGAATCCGTGGCGCTGCGGTCGCTGCCGAGGCCGTAGGGCACCTGGACCTGGCCCAGAGCGCCGTACTGATCCGATGTGTAGAGGTGGTTGTAGCCGAGGAAGTAGAACAGCTTGTTTTTCTTGAGCGGTCCGCCCAGCGTGGCGCCCCCAACCCACTTGTGCAACTTCGGATTCACATCCGCGGCCGGGATGGTGCCCAAATAGACGTCCTGTTTATAGAAAAACGGGTCGGCATTCAAGATGTTGTTGCCGAACATACCGTATAGCTGACCGTGCAGGGCGTTGGTGCCGCTGGCGGTGATGATTCCGATGTGCGCGCCGCTGGTCTGGCCCTGCTGCGCGTCGTACATGGAAGTAACGATGCTGATTTCGTGCATGAACTCGGGCGGCGGCGAGGCCAGGCCGTTGCCGTTGGAGCCATAGACCGCGATGTTGTCCTGATACTGACCGGCGGTGGAGTTGCCCTCGCCGATGTTGAACTGATAGCGATCCGAAGCCTGTTCGCTGGCCGTTTGTCCGTTGAAAAGGTTCGTTACGTCGATGCCGTTAACGGTCATGGTGTTCGACGTAGAGCGCTGGCCGTTGGCCCAGACGTTCTGGTTGCCGAGGCCCTGATTGGTTCCCACGCCGGCGATGAACTGCGAGCCGACGCCAGGGGCCAGGATGGCGAGCTGCGTGAAGCTGCCGGTAGCCAATGGCGTCTCGGCGATCTCGTTTTTGTCGAGCGTGTAGCCGTTGGTGGTATCGGTGGCGTTCATCATCGGATTGGCGGTGACGGTTACCGATTCCGAGACGCTGCCCGGCTTGAGGGTGGTGTTCACGGTGGAGGCGCGGCCTTCCTGCACCAGCAATCCGGGCAGTCTCACGGTCGCGAAGCCGGGCTGCGAAACTGTTACCTGATATGTGCCCACGGGAATGTCGAGAATTTGCCAGAAGCCGGATTTAAGGGTGGTGGTCGATCGCGTGAGCCCGGTCTGTTCGCTGACTGCTGTCACAGCGGCTCCCGACACGGCGGCCCCTGAAGTATCGAGCACGGTTCCGTTCAGTGAGCTCAGGGTCTGTTGAGCCATGCCTGGTAAGGCACAACACAGAGCGAGAGAGAAAAACGCCGGGCTCAGGAAGCCCAGCCGGAAACGATTGATCTTCATAGTGGCTCTCCATAAGAGTACGGGATGGTAAAGCGAAGCTCGGAAGTGAATGTCTGCGCAGCGTGCAGCGGGCCCGTGGATTCACTCCCCGGACACCGGCCTCGGGAAAACGCCATGGATTTCCCGGGCAAAAGGATTTTCCCAACAGGTAAACGTATAGGACGTATTTGAAAGGAATATGAATAGCAGAATGTTTGGGGGCGCATGACGGGGAAACGGGCAGGATGAGGCGGACAAGGAATTGCGGCCCTGTAGCGGGTGCGGCGATCCGCGAGAGATCGGCTGTGATCGTGGGATCGGCAAGAGCGTTCGACGTCCATTCCCTCACACAAAGTGGTGCAACCGAAGGGCCCCCACCTGCGGCAACATGCTCGCGAGTGGCCCCGAAAAACGATTCTGGTTCTTCTAGGAATGCCTGCAGGTGGCGCCGGATTGCAAACAGCAAGCGCACCCGGAGGCTGTTCCGTTGGAGGCGCCGGAATTCTTGCTTTTCAGAGAGCAGTAGTGTACGGCACAGATGGCCGTAATTCCAAGATTGAAATGCGGAAAGATTCCGAACGTCTTGTGGAAAAATGCCCGGACTGGAGGAAATTCGAGGATCGGCGAGCGGCGCGTGTCGCACAGTGGAACATCTGAAGAGACGAAGCGGCAAAAAAGCAAGCTGAGTCTCGCTGCGTGGCGCGGCCCGACGGGTGAGGGATTGCGATGCAAGTCTGTTCCAGGGAATCCGGCGTTCATGCTCGCGCGGGCCAGGCCCGTTGCACTATCCCGGGCCGATGGCGTGCAGCAAAGCGGCGCTTCGCGCGTCCAAAGGTGCGTGGGCCATTGACATCCGGGAAGCCGGGCAATTCAAACTGCCGGGTGCAGGACCGTACCGGCGATGGCTGCTTGCGCCCCTCGCAGCGTAATCTGTCAACACTATGAGTCCAACACCGACGCAGCCGCAGTTGAATCTATCCCAGGCTCCCGATTACCGCGAGACCTACGCCAACAGCGTGCAGGTTCGGGTGAGCGTGTGGGATTTCCAGCTTGTCTTCGGGCTAGCCTCCAGCGAGAGTCCCGACCAGGTGACCATTCGCAACCACCAGTGCATCTTTCTCAGTCCCCAGCAGGCTAAGGCGCTTTGGAACGTGCTGGGCCAGAATATCGGCCAGTACGAACAGGCCTTCGGGACGTTGAACCTGGAGCCGAAAGGGCAAGCGTTTCCGCAAGGGCCGGTGAATTAGAGGCAGGGACCAGGGGGCCAAGGGACTAGAAGTGGTTTCATAACCCGTCTGCCATCGTCCCTCAGGGCTAAAGCCACACGTTTTTGGGGAACTTATGGGCAAGCCGCGCCCTTTCAAAGCAGGGTTATGCAACAGCTTCTATGGGGACCAAGGGGACTGAGAGACACTCGAGGAATGGATGGTGTTCATGGCTGAGCGAGGAGCGTGCACTTGCGCCTGAAACGTCTTCTCAATCCCTGGCCGGACGCGCCGCTGCCGCTATGGATGATTTTTCCCGTCATCTTTGCAGCGCTCTACGCTACGCATTTCACGCTACTGCGCCTGCCGTACTACTGGGACGAGGCCGGCTATTACATTCCCGCGGCCTGGGATTTCTATCGGACCGGCTCGCTGATCCCCATTTCGACGGTTAGCAACGCCCATCCGCCATTGCCAAGCATTTATCTCGCCTTGTGGTGGAAGACATCGGGCTATCTACCCGAAGTGACGCGCGAGGCGGTGCTTCTGGTGGCTGCGTTGGGGCTGCTGGCGGTGTGGCGGCTGGCCATGCGCCTGACCGGCGTGGCCTCGGTGGCATTCTGGACGATTCTGCTCACCGGCCTCTACCCAATCTGGTTTGCGCAGAGCTCGCTGGCTGAGGCCGATATCTTTGCCGCGGCATGCTCGCTGTGGGGTCTGGTTAACGCGCTGCCGGAACGGGGGCGAAGGCCGGTGCTTGCGGCGCTATGGTTTTGCGCGGCCGCGCTCTGCAAGGAGACGGCCGTCGTCATCCCACTCACCCTGGCGGCCATCAGCCTGGGAGAAGCCTTCAGGAAAACCGGGTCGGCGCGCCACCGGCTTTGGCGCGAAGCGGCGTGGCTTTCCTGCTGCGTCGCGCCGCTCGGCGTCTGGTATCTTTACCATTACGCCAAAACCGGCTTCTTCTTCGGCAATCCCCAGTTTCTGCGCTACAACGCGGAGTCCACGCTCACACCACTGCGCGTGCTGGCCGCCTTTGGCCATCGCGTCATCCATCTCACGCTGCACATGAACCTGTTTGTGCCGGTACTGATTGGCCTGGCCGCGCTCCTTCTTGACCCGCGCCCCGATGCCGAAGGCCACGAGCGCGCCAACCTCGCGCCCTCTGTCCGGCTGCGGATCTTTGCCTTGCTGCTGGCCAACGCGGTGTTCTTCAGCTTTCTGGGCGGGGCGCTGCTCACGCGCTATCTGCTGCCCATGTATCCGCTGGTGCTGCTGCTGGCCGTAGCCACGATGTACAGGAGGGTACCGTACTGGCAGGCGCTTGCCGCTCTTTCGGCGGCGGCCTTTGTGGCCGGCCTGTTCATCAACCCGCCTTACGGATTTGCTCCCGAGGACAACCTGGCCTACGCGAGCGCAATCCGCATGGATATGGACGGCATTGCGCAACTGCGGCAGCGCTACGACGGGGCCGCGGTGCTGACCGCGTGGCCGGTGAGCGACGACCTGACCAAACCCGAGCTAGGCTACGTGAAGGAGCCGTGGGACGTTTGCCGCATCGAGGACTTCACGGCGGCGCAGATCGAAGTGGCTGCCCAGGAGCCGGAGAAGTACTCGGCCGCGCTGGTTTTTTCCACCAAGTACGATCCTTCTCTGCCACTGTTCACTCTGGGCGCGAAGGATGAAGCGCTCAACGAACGCTACTTCGGGCTGCACCACGACCTGGCGCCGGAGACCATCGCCCAGCGTCTCGACGGCACGCTGGTGTGGAAGGAGTCAAGGCAGGGAATGTGGGTGGCGCTGATCCGGTTCAATCGCCAGGTGGAGGCGCGCGGCCCGCCCGCCGGAGCGGCGCGGAATTCGGTTCATGCCGGCGAATGATCGCCTGGGCCGCGCCGGAAGCCCGGCTCCGCCAGCACCGCTAACGCTGCCTTCCTACAGCAGCTTTCTGCGCCAGAATTCAAAAAGTGTGTAACCGATGGCCGCGCAGATCAGCGCGATGGTAAAGTTGGCCGTGGTAAAGATGTCGCGAATGGCAAAGCCCAGCGTCTTGCCGCGGCCATTGGCTCCCTCGAATTCGCCCATGAGCAGGTTGGAGTAGAAGAGGAACAAAATGGAGCACACTTCGACCAGCGAGCGCAGGAAGGGACGCGGTCCGCGGCGGAGGCGCGAAAGCGTAGCCATGACCCGATGATATTGGCCAACCCCTTTTGTTCCAAGGGAAATCGGACTCTGCTGGAGGTGCGGTCCCAGCCCGGTTTTCAGCAGTTGCAGGCTGGAAGCGCCTATAATTTTCTAGACGTGCTTACCTTTTTCATCTTCCGCCGTGGTGCGGCGTTGCGGTTTGGGGCCGGGGCGACGCTGGCTGTTGCAATTCTTGTCATTTCAATGCCTTTCGGGCGGGCGCAATCAGCCGCGCCGGCTCCCGTGGAGCATTCGGCAGCCGATCGAGGGCGCATTCTGCTGGTACTGCCCTTCGATAACCGCAGCGGGGAGCCCAACCTCGAGTGGATGCGCGAGGCGGCGGCCAATCTGCTCAGCAGCCGCTTTGCGTCGGCCGGTTTCGCACCCATGAGCCGCGCCGATCGCATGTACGCGCTCGACCACCTGGGTCTGCCCGAGGGTTTTCAACCCTCCCGGGCCAGCGCCATCAAGCTGGCGCAGACGCTGGATGCCGATTCCATCATCGTGGGCAGTTTTTCGATGGATGGGAACGATCTTGTGGCCGAGGGCCAGATCGTCAATGTGCCTCACCTGCGTATGACGGAGCCGGTCACGGCTCGCGGACCGCTGGCCGACATGATCCGCATCTTCGATACCCTGGCCTGGGAGCTGACCCGGCAGCTCGATCCCTCGCTCAACGTGCCGGTGCAGACGTTTATCGCGGCCGGCCAGAGCCTGCGCCTGGACGCCTTCGAGCAGTACATCCGCGGCATTACAGAGCCGGACCAGGCGGAGCGCCAGCGCCACCTGGAGCAGGCGGTGAAGCTGAGCCCGGATTTCAGCCCGGCCTGGATGGCGCTGGGCCGCGAGGAGTACAGCACCCAGCAGTACGAGCAGGCGGCGCAGGCCTTTGCGAAAGTTGATCCCAACGGGCCGGATGCGCTGGAGGCGGGGTTCTATGGCGGATTGTCGTTGCTGTTTTCAGGCAATTATGCGGAAGCCCAGAAGTCGTTCGCCGAAGTGGCCCGGATGCTGCCGCTGGCCGAGGTGGTGAACAACGAAGGGGTAGCCAAGAGCCGCCAGGGGCAAGACGCCACGGCGCTTTTTGTGCAGGCCACGGCCGACGATCCCAGCAACGCGGATTACCATTTCAACCTTGCGCTGAGCCTCAAGCGCCACGGCAACGCGACAGTGGCGCTGAATGAGCTGGCGCAATGCCTGAAGCTGCGCCCCAACGACAGCGAGGCTCAAGCCGTGGAGGCGGCGTGGAAGAATCCGGCCCCGGTCATGGCCAGGGCCGGCGCCGATCCCGAGGCGATTCCCGACCCACTGGAGCGCATTGTGCGCACGTTTGACGCCAATGCTTTTCGCCAGGCGGCGCAGATGCTGGACCAGATGGACGCAGCGCGGATGGCGGCGCTCGACCCCGGTCAGCGCGCCCAGCGGCTGTGCGCGCAGGCCCATGGCTATCTTGACCGCGGGTTGCTGCTGGAAGCCGAGCGGCTCTATCGCGAGGCGGCAAATGACGATCCGAAATCGACCGAGGCGTACGTGGGGCTGGCGCGCGTGCGGGAACGCAGCGGCGATGGGGAGGGAGCGCGCGCAGAGGCGCAGGCCGCACTTCAGATCGGTCCCACCGCCGATGCTTATGTCCTGCTGGCGCAGCTCGATCTGACAGCAAACAAGCTGCCGCAGGCCGAACAAGAGGCCGGCAGCGCGCTCAAGCTGGACCCGGCCAGCAGGACGGCGCAGGATTTGCTGCGGCTGATCCAGGCCCGCGAGGGACAGACGAAATGAAGCAATCATTCATTTCCGCAAAATGAAAGGAGATTTCCGGAGGGCTATGAAGAGCTGAATCAAGGCTTTGATATCTACCTTTGCGATGTGGCGTCGGTTTGTGGAGGGATGCGCACGATGGACTTGATGTGAACCGTGCCATTGGATAGAACGCCGGTCACACGAACCTTCTCAGCGGCAAATTTCGCTGCCGCCGATTGTGGCGCAAGCACCAAGACGCTATTTTTGAACCATAGTGCGTATTTAGATCCTGCCCGAACACACCGCTGGACACATGCGCGGTCGGGAGTCATAGCAGAGGTGCGCTGACAGTGTGTTCCGCAATGAGTATCTGTAATGAATCCGTCCCACGTCATCTGATTCTGGGAAATGCCTGGCTGACTGAGCGAGAAAAGCAGCACAACCGCACAGAGAGATTTCATGGCTCCTCCCATGGTTGCCATAGTACGCCAGGATGTTGGTGGGAGCCACACTGTTTCGGTGACTTATTGGCGCGGGCGCGTCCGCTGCCGCTGAGGTTCCCGCCGCCGCATCAAAATAGAGCCCGCGGCCTGTTGTTTTTGGCTCTCCAGGGGTATGCTTGGCTGGCAGACTCCTTAATGGGTCCAGGGCGTCAGGGAAAGGAGTGAGCCATGGGACGGCAGGGAAGGAAGATGGGGTGGGGCCTGGTGGTGGCGACCGCGATAGCCGCGGCGTGCACGCTGGGCCCGACCGGTCCCGTTTCTCAAGTACAAGCGGCATCCGCCCAACCGATGGTCGACAAGCTGGTGCTCGACGACACCATCCAACCTGTCAGCGCCGATGAGCTTACCCGGGCCATCGCCCGTGCCAACTCCGACGGCGCCGGCGCCCTGCTCGTGCAAATGGACACGCCCGGCGGGCTGGTGGATTCCATGCGCGCCATGGTGGGAGCCATCCTGCAGACACGCATCCCGGTGATCGTGTATGTGGCGCCTTCGGGAGCGCGAGCCGGCTCGGCGGGATTCTTCATTCTGGAGTCGGCCGACATCGCGGCCATGGCGCCGGGCACCGAGGCCGGCGCGGCGCACGTAGTTTTTGAGATGGGCAAGCCCGACGCCACTGAAGCGGAGAAGGTGGAGAACGACGCCGAGGCCTTTCTGCGCTCCTACGTGTCAAAGCGCGGGCGCGATGTTGACGCCGCCATTGCCGCGGTGCACTCCTCGCACTCCTACACCGCGGACGAGGCGTTGAACCAGCACCTGATCGACGCAGTGGCCAACAGCGACGCGCAACTGATGGACATGATCGACGGCCGCACCATTACCCTTATGGACGGCTCGAAGGTAACGCTGCACACGGCGGGCGCGCGCATCCGGGTGATCGAACCCACGCTGCGCGACGATCTGCTGGGCTGGCTGGTGGATCCCAATATCGCACTCCTGTTTCTGGTGGGCGGAGCGCTGCTGATCTACCTCGAATTCAACAGTCCGGGCACGATTGTTCCCGGCGCGCTGGGCACGCTGATGGTCCTCTTGGCGATTTTCGGGCTCAACCTGCTGCCCATCCGTTTCACCGCCGTACTGCTGCTGATCGCGGCCATGGTGCTGCTGATTCTGGAGGCGAAATTCGGCGGCCATGGTGCGCTGGCCATTGCCGGCATTGTCTGCCTGGCCTTCGGCACGCTCACGCTGGTGGCCGCGCCGGTGCCGCAGCTAGGCATAAGTCCGCTGGTGGCCATTGCGGTGAGCGTGGGCTTCGGCGCCATCACGGTATTCCTGGTGCGCCTGGCGGTGCGCGCGCGGCAACGCAAGGCGCTCACGGGCGCCGACGCCATGGTGGGTTATAACGCAGTGGCCATGGAGCCGCTGGCACCTTCGGGACATGTGCTGGTGGAAGGGGAAATTTGGCGCGCGGTGGCCAACCGGCCTGCCGCCAAGGGCGCCGAACTGCGCGTCATCGGCCACGACCAGATGCTGCTGTACGTGGAGCCGGTGGCGCCGGAGCCGCCGCCAACGGCAGCTTGAGGAAAGTGTCGATTCCATCTTTCACCGGCGCTGCCGGACCGCAGGAATGCGACCGATTTCCATATCAGGCGTTTGTGGTCTCCCGCCCTTGCAACGGAAAAAAGCCGCAAGGATGGGGCACCCAGCGTGAGGCGAGATCAGCGCGGCGTGGTGTCCCAACGAGATGTGCACAAAAATACGAGCGCTTGAGTTGGCTGGAGTACAATTCCCGCTGAGTGAGGAAAGTCCAATGTCGGTATCCGATCTGCCCATTCCCGCCCTGATTCTCATTGCGATTGTCGTCCTTTACCTGCTCAACTCGATCAAGATTCTGCGCGAATACGAGCGCGCCGTCATCTTTCGCCTGGGCCGCGTGCTGGGAATGCCGAAAGGGCCCGGGATTATTCTTGTCTTCCGCCCCATCGACCAGTTCATTCGCATCTCGCTGCGCCAGGAAGTGCTCGAAGTTCCGCCTCAGGACGTGATCACGCGCGACAACGTCACCATCAAGGTGAACGCGGTGGTCACGCTCTACGTGGTCAACCCCAACGACGCGGCCATCAAGGTAGCCAATTACGTTTACCAGACCTCGCAGTTCTCGCAGACCACGCTGCGCTCGGTGCTGGGCGAGGTAGAACTGGACGAGGTGCTCAGCCATCGCGACAAGCTGAACTTGCGCATTCAGAGCATCATCGACCAGAGGACGGAGCCGTTTGGGGTGAAGGTGGTGTCGGTGGAAGTGAAGCAGGTGGACCTGCCTGAGTCGATGCTGCGCGCCATCGCCAAGCAGGCTGAGGCGGAGCGCGAGAAGCGCGCCAAAATCATCCACGCCGACGGCGAGTTCGCCGCTGCGCAGAGACTGGTGGACGCCGCCACGCTCATGGCCACCCAGCCCATGACACTGCAACTGCGCTACCTGCAGACGCTGGCCGATATCGGCGTGGAGAAGAACACCACCATCGTGTTTCCGCTGCCCCTGGAGCTGATGACGCTCTTCAACAAGCTGAGTGCAAGCGCAACGCCGCCCGCACAGCCGTAGCTTGATCTGACGTGAACGTTCCGGGCTTGAGGTGAAGGGTACGGGCTTTACAGGCCGCGGGAGGACGGCGAATGACGGGAGGAGCATTCCTCAGGTGCTAAAGCCCAACGTCGTTTTTGCCAACTTTATCGGCACGACTGAAGCCGTGCTCTGCGCAAGGCCCCATCGCCTAGAGTTTTTCCGTTGCCCGTTTAGCCCGTACATTCCTCTTGCCTCACCAAGACGGGCTTCAGCCCCTGAGGGGTGAAGCGAACAACCTGCTCAAATGCCGCGAACAGTTTGCCAACGGAAAAAGAGCTTACCGCTGGCGCGCCAAAGTCGTAGCATAGGAGCAGGGACGGCCTGATGCACAGCGTATTCGACGAAGAGGAAGAAGCGGAGCGGCCGGGACGCGATACCGAGTTGACACTCGGCTCGGGCACTTTGCTGGCGATCTTTTTTGGCCTGGTGGTGCTGTGCGGCCTCTGCTTCGGAATAGGCTACGCGGTGGGCCATCGCGGCTCCACGCCCTCGGTTATTACGGCTCCACAGCCCGCGCCCGATCAGGAGCCGCTGCAGTCCAGCGGCAACATTCCCAAGCCCTCGGCCATTGCGCAGACACCGGTGACCCCGCCGGATGCGGCCGCGGCCGACCAGGCCGCCGCAGCCGCGGCAGGCACAACTGCGCCGGGCCAAGCGCCTGCCGGCACTACGCCGGTCACCACTGCGGCGCCTGAAAGCGGCTCGAGCAACCCGTCGCCGGTGCATCCCGCACTGACCCCGAGCGCCACGCCGCAGACCTACGCATCGGGCGCCGCGCCAGCCGTTCACCCGGCGCTTGAGCAGCAGCCGCTGATGGTTCAGATCGCCGCGATCACCAATCCCGAGGATGCCGAGGTGCTGGTGGATGCGCTGCGCAAGCGCAACTATCCGGTGAGCGCGCGGCGCGACCCGGGGGACAACTATATCCATGTTCGGATCGGCCCGTTTGCTACGCGGGCGATCGCCGACCAGTGGCGGATGAAATTGTTGAATGACGGGTATAACGCGGTGATTCAGCCGTGATAGCTGTTTCGTAACCTCTCTGGACTGCCTAAAATCGTTCCCTCAGGGGCTAAAGCCCGCGGTTCATGGGGGTTTGTCTCGGCACGGCTGAAGCTGTGCCTTTTCAAAGCAGGTTATGAAACAGCTTCGTGATAGCTTCAGAGATTCGCGGCGCAGCGGGCAAAGCGGCGGGGGCCTTTCTGCAGCTAACTCGCTGACTTGCTGACTTGCTGTTCTTGAGGCTCCAGCGTGAGGCGTGCGGTGAGCACGATGAGTGCGGCCCAAAGGGCGTCGGCGCCGAGCAGGTGCACGATCTGCAGCCATACCGGCGCGAGCCAGACTACATCCAGGACGCCCAGTACATATTGCGTGGCCAGCAGCACGAGGACCAGCGCGGAGAGGCTGCGGTTGTCCCAGTGCGTGCTGAGCCGCGTGGCGCGCACCAGAATCCAGATCAGGAAGATGCTGGCCAGGAAGGCGATGGTGGGGTGGGTCCAGCGCCAGCGGACGAGCCAGCCGCTGCTCGATGAAAAATCCGCAGTCAGCGCGGCGCTCAGCGAGGATTCGGGAAAAAGCGTGTCGCCGAGCGCGGCCAGCGAGCCGGTGACACCGACGATCATAAACACGAAGAGGCCGGCAGCGGCGCCGAGCGGCGCGACCGGACGGATGGTGCGGCGCAGATAGCCTTCGCGGCGGCTGAGCATGTGCGCGGTAAGCGCCAGCGCGGCCAGCAGCAACAGAGTATTTGCCAGATGCAGCGCAAGATACCAGGCGCGCAGCGGCGAGTGGCTTTGTGCGGTGAGGCCGAGCTTGACCAAAAGCGCTCCGATCATGGCCTCAACCAGCGTGAACACGACCGAGGCTACGACGGCGGCGCGGGCCAGGTGGCCGCGAACGGTTCCGGCGAAGGTCCAGATGAGCAGGCCGACGACGGAAAAGAACGAGAGGCCGCTGGTGAGACGGTGCGTGAACTCGATCATGGTTGCGGTGCGTGGCGCATGCTGAATGACGGTGCCGTTGCAAAGCGGCCAGTGATTGCCGCAGCCGGCGCCGGAGCCGGTGGCGCGCACCAGCGTTCCCCATAGAATGACGGCGACGAAGTAGGCGAGCACGTACCAGGCGAAACGGCGCAGAGCCGGCGATGGAGTGCGGCCCGGATTGGAGGTCAAGCCTGAGGTGAGGCTTCCCGCGCTGGAAGCAGTCGTAGAAGACATCGAAGGCAACTCCGCAACCCTTCAGTGTAAAACAACCACGTTTCGTGCAATTTCAAAACCGCTGAATCTGTGGAATCGGCAGAATTACGTTGAAGGTCCATCCGGGGCTAGAGCCCCGCAGCTTTTGAATGGCTTCTTTCAAGGGACTGAAGGTCCCTGCTCCTTCCGTTGTCCTGCCGTCGCCACTGCCCCAATTGGGTTCGTTAGACAATGCCCAGCAGCCGCACCACGTGATTGACGATGATCAAATCTTCCGCCGGCGGGATGACGCGGACGGTGACGCGCGACTGCGGCGCGGAAATGACGGCCGCGCCGCGAACGTGGTTGCGCTGCGCATCGAGTTCAATGCCCAGTACGCCCAGGCCGGCGCAGATTTCGGCCCGCGAGTCGATGTCGTTTTCGCCGATGCCGCCGGTGAACACCAGCATGTCGAGGCCGCCCAGCTCGGCCACATAACTGCCAATCCAGCGGGCAATGGTCCAGGTGAACTTATCTACGGCAAGGCGGGCCTCAGCGTTGCCGGCTTTGATGGCCTGGCGCAGATCGCGCATGTCGTTCGAGACTCCGCTGATGCCCACCAGGCCGGATTTCTTGCTGACCACGGTTTCCAACTTATTGGCGGCTTCGGCGGCATTGGGAGTCGTTTCGGCGATTTTGTGAAGGATGAAGAGCAGCACGCCGGGATCGATGTCCCCGGTGCGCGTGCCGCTGATGATGCCGCCGGTGGGCGTGAGCGCCATGGAGGTATCGAGACATTGGCCGCAGCGGATGGCGGAGATGGACGCGCCGTTGCCGAGGTGAGCGACGATGAGCTTGTCCGGCACCTCGGGCTGCAACTGATCAATGATGGATTCGTAGGAGATGCCGTGATAGCCGTAGCGGCGCACGCCCAGGGCCGAGTACTCCCGAGGAATGGGCAGCACGGCCGCGACTTCAGGAATGGTGCGATGGAAGTAGGTGTCGAGGATGGCGAAATTGGGAATGCCGGGAAAGAGCTTGAGCGCTTCGCGCATGATGTAGACGGCGATGGGCGTGTGCAAGGGCGCGAGCGCGGCGTAGCTCTCGATTTCGTCGATCAGTTGCGGAGTGATGCGCTGGTTTTCGCGCACCGTGGGACCTCCGCAGACGGTGCGATGGCCGATGGCTTTGGGAGCAGGGAACTGGCCATTGTTGAGCGCGTCGGCTACGAGTTTGAACGCGACGGAGCGGTTGGGCAGCGGCGGCGTCTGGTCGACCAGTTTTTTGCCGGAGGCGTCCTTGATCCAAAACTTGCCGAGATCGGTGCCGATGCCATCGACGGCGCCCTCGAAGAGGCGGGCGCGCTCGCCGTTGCCGGCTCCGTAGATGGAAAACTTGATGGAGGAAGAACCGCTGTTGAGAACCAAGACGGGCAAGGAGGACATGGGCGAGATTGGGCCTTTCAAGGGTTGAAGTTGGACGGGCTGAGCGGAGTTAGCGTTGTTAGCGGAGCTAGCGGTATTAGCCTCGAATGTTCTGGCTGCAACGGGAGCCCTCATCACTCAGCCAGCGATGCTCACGCCGCTGTTATTTCCAACTCGGCTAGCACCGCTAACTCCGCTTTCTTATTCCCTCCAGCGCCAGTTCTTGATTTCGGGCAGGTCGTCGCCGTTTTCCGAGACATAGAGACGATGGCGCTGAATCTGCTCGGAGTACCACTGCTGAGCCGAATCGAGCTGCCCGGCAAGGCGCGGGACGCGGCGAATGGCATCGACGGCTAACTGGAAGCGATCGATGTTGTTGAGCACGCACATGTCGAACGGCGTGGTGGTGGTGCCTTCTTCCTTGTAGCCGCGC
Organism: Acidobacteriaceae bacterium; assembly: GCA_030037545.1. Classification (GTDB taxonomy): domain Bacteria; phylum Acidobacteriota; class Terriglobia; order Terriglobales; family Acidobacteriaceae; genus Telmatobacter. Next base: position 23,814 of record JASHRF010000073.1, read on the forward strand.
ACGTGCAGGTTCTTGTGATTGTTGCGGCGGTAGGTGAGGCGGTGAATGAGCCACGGATAGCCGTGGAAGGCGAAGATGGTGGGCACGTCGGGCGGAAAGATCTGGTCGTACTCTTCGTCGGGCAGACCGTGCGGATGCTCCGATTGCGGCTGCATGGCCATGAGGTCCACCACGTTAACCGTGCGAATGCGCAGGCCGGGAATGCGCTCCCACAGGATGGAGACGGCGGCCAGAGCTTCCATGGTGGGCACATCACCGCAACAGGCGATGACGACCTCTGGCTTGCCTTCGCCGTTTGAGGCCCAGGGCCAGATGCCGAGGCCGGTGGTGCAGTGGGCAACGGCTTCGTCCATGGTCATCCACTGCGGCGCGGGCTGTTTGCCGGCCACGATCAGATTGATGTAATTGCGGCTGCGCAAGCAGTGGTCGGCCACCGATAGGAGGCTGTTGGCGTCGGGCGGAAGATAAATGCGCACCACGTCGGCCTTCTTGTTCATCAGGTGATCGATGAAGCCGGGGTCCTGGTGCGAAAAGCCGTTGTGGTCCTGCCGCCAGACCAATGAGCTAAGCAGGTAATTGAGCGATGCGATGGGCTTGCGCCAGGGAATTTCGCGCGTGGTCTTTAGCCACTTGGCGTGCTGGTTCGCCATCGAGTCAATGATGTGGACAAAGGCTTCATAGCAGGAGAAAAAGCCGTGACGGCCGGTCAGGAGATAGCCTTCGAGCCAGCCCTGGCACAAGTGCTCACTCAGGACTTCCATCACGCGGCCGGTAGGCGAGAGATCGACGTCCACGGGCAGGGTTTCCGCTTCCCAGGTTTTGCCGGTTCCTTTGATCACGTCGCCGATGCGGTTGGAGGCGGTTTCGTCGGGCCCGAAAACGCGAAAGTTTTTCTGCTCGCGGTTGGCTTCCATGACGGCGTGGAGCAGGCGGCCGAGCACGCGCGTGGATTCCACGTCCTGAGCGCCACGGCCTTCGATCTTGACGGCAAAGTCGCGGAAGTTGGGCACCACCAGCGGCTGCAGCAGCAGGCCGCCGTTGGCGTGCGCGTTCATGCCCATGCGCAGGCGGCCCTTGGGCGCGATTTCGGCGATCTCCGGACGAATCGTACCCTTCGTGTCGAAGAGCTCTTCAGGCTTATAGCTGCGCATCCAGTCTTCAAGTTGGCGCAGGTGCTCAGGCTTCTCGCGCAGCTCGCTCAGGGGAACCTGGTGGGCGCGCCAGGTATTTTCAACCGGCAGGCCATCGACGAATTTGGGGCCGGTCCAGCCCTTGGGCGTGCGCAGGATGAGCATGGGCCAGGCGGGGCGCGAGCCGGCTCTCGATTCCTTCGATGGCTGGCCGTCGGAACCCGTCTTCTTAGGCTCGCGGGCAGCCTTCTGGATATCGGCGATGCGGTCGAAGATGCGGTCGAAAACGGCCGCGCCCTGCTGGAGCATGGTGGCCGGGTCATCGCCTTCGAGGGTGAATGGCTCGTAGCCGTAGCCGCAGAGGAGCTCTTCAAGCTCGTGGTGGGGAATGCGGGCTAGCACCGTCGGGTTGGCGATCTTGTAGCCATTCAGGTGAAGGATGGGCAGGACCGCGCCGTCGGTGGCGGGGTTGAGGAACTTGTTGGAGTGCCAGCTTGCGGCCAGCGGTCCGGTTTCAGCCTCGCCGTCGCCCACCACGCAGGCCACGATCAGGTGAGGGTTGTCAAAGGCCGCGCCGTAGGCATGGACCAACGAGTAACCCAGCTCGCCGCCTTCGTGAATGGAGCCGGGCGTCTCCGGCGCCACGTGGCTGGGAATGCCGTAGGGCCAACTGAACTGGCGGAAGAGGCGCTTGAGACCGTCCTTGTTGAGCTCGATGTGGGGATAGATTTCGGAATAAGAGCCTTCGAGATAGGTGTTGGCCACGAGGCCGGGTCCGCCGTGGCCGGGGCCGATCACGTAAATCATGTCGAGGTTGCGCTCACGGATGAGGCGGTTCCACTGGACGTAGAGGAAATTGAGTCCGGGCGTGGTGCCCCAGTGGCCCAGCAGGCGCGGCTTTACGTCTTCGAGGGTAAGTGGGCGCTCGAGCAGGGGATTGTCTTTGAGGTAAATCTGGCCAACGGAGAGATAGTTGGCCGCACGCCAGTAAGCATCCATCCTGGCCAGCAGTTCCGGGCTAAGAGGGCCCTGGCTTGTCGCTTTTTCGGTCACGGGATGTGGCATTTCGGACCTCGCCAACGGAGAATTTGCGTGCCTATATGAAGGCTAGCAGCAGCATATGTCATTTTGGGTGACTGATGTCACAGTGCGGGCAGATGATGGCTGCGGCAGTGCGAGGGTGACAAAGAGCGATGAAACAGATCGTGTCTTGACCGCCGCTCTGGCCGGTTTGCGGCGGTTGACCGTTGATCGAGGCCGAAGTCCCACGGGATGATGCGATTGGCTGGAGCCTGGGACCGGAAAGGGCTTTCTTGGAATCGCAGCGCGATTTGCGTCGGCCGCTCTAGCCATTCCGAGTGAGTTGTGTTAATGTACTGGTTTGTTACCTGTGGCAATTGGGGGTATAAGCACAACAGCATCAGAGACTTGTGCCGGGCTTGAAGGCTGCGAAAGCAGGGACGGAATGCCAGACTACATCTACCTTTTAGAAAACCGCCTGTCGGCGGACCAGCGAAACGCGCTTGCCCGGTTGAGGGATGTGGCGCGGGATGCGGAGACGATCCTGTTTTTGACTGGCGATGCGGTCCGTGACCTGACCAGCGGCCACGCCGTGCACGAGCTTGAAGTAGCTATTCATGGAAATGCCATCAAGTTAAAGAAACCATTAGAAAAAGCCGGCGCGAAGGTGTGGGGCGAGGATGATGCCTCGCGCAGCCTTTACCTTTGCTTCCCGGGCACGGTGCGCGTGGACCTGGTCAGCACCCATCTTGTCGAGTATCCCAAGCCGGGCAAGATCGTTTTCCATCCTGCTTCCATTCAGGAGGACCTGCGCCGGCGGGATTTTACCGCCAATGCCATGGCTATCTCGTTGAACGAGGGATCGTTCGGCCTGCTGATGGACCCTCTGAACGGGGCGGCGGATATCGAGCTGCGCACGCTGCGGCTGGTATCGAATTACGGGTTCCTCGAAGATCCTTCGCTGCTGGTCCGGGCCACGCGATACCGGGCGCGCCTGGGTTGGGAGCTCGATCCGCGCTCGCAAACCCGCTATGAGAACGCCAAGATGGAGGGTGTGATCGAGCATCTCTCGCCCCATGCGCGCAGCCGGGAGCTGGAGCAGATCGGCCACGAAGAAGAGGGCTTGAAGGTGCTGCGGGCGCTGGAGGGCGAGGGATGGATGAAGGTTCTATGCCCCACTTGGACCTCGGCCAAGGCCGACGAGGCCAGGCTCAAGGCGCTGCACGAGCTGGCGGTCGAACTGCTGATGCAGGGCGTCCATCCGGACATGTCGGCGGCGCAGATGGAGCTGCTGACGGCGGGGATGGGCTCGAAGGATCTTTCGGCGCTCAAGAAATCGCTGCTGCGGCCGGGGTTTGTGGAGGAATGGAACAGCCTGGATTCGCTCGCCAACGGGTTCCAGAAGACGCTGCTGGCCAAGCAGAATGCGACGTCCTCGGCAAGCTACAAGCTTTTCATGAGCAATGATCCTGAAGCCATTCTGTGGCTTGGGTTTACCAGCAAGAATGCGGCCGTGCAGGAGCGCTACCAGCAATTCCTGAAGGTGTGGCCGGAGATGCGGCAGCGGATTCCGTATGCACTGATGCAGGAGATGCGGATTACGCCCGAGCTGCCCACCTACAACGATATTGTGCAGGGCGTTTTCCTGGAGCTGATTGACGGCAAGCTGACCACGCCCGAGGAGATGCGCGCCTATCTCGAGCCGCATTCTCCACCCGCTCCACCGCCCCAGGTGACGATCAAGCGGACGCGGGCGCGGCGCGCCGAAGCCAAGGTGAAGGAGATCGAGGAGGAAGAAGAGGCCGAAGAGGCCGTGCCCGTCGACGAGGAGCTGGAGGATTTGGCCGGCGACGAGGAAGAGCTCGATCTTGGTCTGGGCAAGGTTGCGCTAGAGGCCGACGAAGCCGAAGAGGAGCCGGAAGGGGAAGAAGGCGAAGAGGAAGAGGCTGAGCCTGTGTCTGCGGCGAAGGGGCACAAGAAAGGCGCGGCACAAGCTCCCAGAAAGGCTGAATCCGGAAAGTCCGAAAAGACGGCGGCGGAGAAGCCGGCGCCTGAGAAAGCAGCCAAGGCTCAACCGGTTGCGGCGGCCAAGAGCGAGCGGGCCGCGGCAGCCAAGCCGGCGGCGCTGCCGAAGTTGGAGGCAAAGCCGGCGGGCAAGACGGCGGCACATGAAGCGAAGGCGACTCCCGCGGTCAAGGCCAAGCCTGTCGCTGCGGTCAAGGCCAAGCCCGCGGCGAAGGCGAAAGCTGCGCCTGCGGCGAAGGCAAAAACGGTCAAGGGCAAGGCGGCGGTTTCAGGGAAGCGGAAGGGCGCGCCGGCGCACATTACTGGCAAGGGTGGTAAGCCGGAAACGAAGGCAAGCAAGCCAGCGGCGAAACCTGCTGCAAAGAGCGCCACCAAGTCGAAGGCCAAACCGGCGCATGGGAGCAAGCCTGCGCATCCCCCAAAGAAAGCAGCAACCAAGCCTGCGAAGAAGCGCTGAACGAAGCAGCGCTCAGCGAAAATCGTGGGAGCGGATTTCCGCGCCTGAGATTTCCGACGGCGTCATGCGCTCAGCCATGACATGAATTACGGCGCTCTGGTTCTGCAGCGGGCTTTCGATGCGGAGAAAGCGGCCGCGCGTGACTACCACGCGGTCGCGTTCGAAAGAGTGGGGCTTGACGAGGTTTTCGAGGAAGTGTTCGATCTGCAGGCGGAGTTTGGTGGAGGAAGGCATTGCATATTTGCTTTTTGTTCGTCTATAGAATCGCTCCGATCGGGGTCCGCTGCCAATCTGAGGTGAACATCTGAGCTTTAACGGTCTTCCACTCTTCGCACCATAAAACGAAGCTCCCAGAAAAGTCCCACCTCAGGTCCTCAGCAAGTCAAAGTAGCTTGCTGGGCTGGGTAGCTTGCTGGGACCTGCTTGAACCTGCTCCGTGTTCGCTGCCTGCACGCAAAGGTTTGCACGAAATACCTCGGAAGTTTCCCGGCAGTGAAACTATGCATCGTATTCAATCGATCGAGTGGTATTGGAGCCCGCGGGCCCTCGTGCTGCCGACGCACGACAATGGAGGGTAGCTTATGAAGAAGCTGCTGAGCCTGATGCTGCTGGCGGGATTTGCAATTTCCGCGCGAGCCGCCGACGACGCGCAGAAAGCCGATTCGCGACTCGACGCGGCGAAAACTGTGATTGACCAAATCATGTCCGTGCCCGACCACGCGGTTCCCAATGATATCGCGCGCCGCGCGGTGTGCGTGGGCGTGGTTCCAGGAATGGTGAAGGGCGCATTCATCTTCGGCGCCGATTACGGCCAGGGCGTGGTTACCTGCCGGACCGCGAACGGATGGAGCGCGCCGGTATTCATCCGCATGGCAGGTGGCTCGTGGGGATTGCAGGCCGGTGGGCAGAGCACGGACCTGGTGCTGGTGGCGGTAAACCAGAAAGGCTTTCAGGATTTGCTGCATAACAAGTTCAAGATCGGAGCCGGAGTATCGGCAGCGGCCGGACCGGTGGGGCGGGACGCGCAGGCCTCGACGGATGCGAGCCTGCACGCCGAGCTGTTGACCTGGTCGCGCAGCCGCGGTGTGTTTGCGGGCATCGACTTGAGCGGCGTTACGGTGACGCAGAACAAGCCGGATACGGATTCGATTGACGGGTCGGATCATTCGGAGGACCAGATTCTGCACGGCGATGTGCCGGCGCCGGCAGCGGCAAAACCGTTCCTCGATTCGATCGAGCAGTACTTTGGCTCCGGCAACTCGGGACAATAAATGCAAGGCGGTTATGGCAAACGGGCCGGAGCTTCCGGCCCGTTTCTTTTTTGTATTGGCCGGCGAGACGCACATTATGTCACAAAATGCGGTGCAAAAGCGAGGGGCGAATAGATACGGGATTGATGCAGGATCAAGGATTTACGAGCAACTGGAAGCGGCGAAATCGAGCAACGGCGCGAGCATCTCCGGCATCACAGCACCCGTAAGCAAACACAATCAAGTGGAGGTATGTCATGAGTGTGGATTCGATGGAGAAGTTGTTTGTCGAAGAGCTGAGGGATCTCTACTCGGCGGAGACCCAGATCACCAAGGCTCTGCCCAAAATGGTGAAGGCAGCTTCTTCCAATGAGCTGCGCACCGCGTTGGATCACCACCTGAGGGAAACCGAAGAGCAAGTGAAACGGCTGGAGCAGATCAGCGAGATGATCGGCGAGAGCCCCAAGGGCGAGACCTGCGAGGGCATGAAAGGCGTGCTCGAGGAAGGCGAGAAGAATGTGCACGCAGCCAAGGAAGGGCCGGTGCGCGATGAGGCGATCATCTCCGGCTGCCAGCGCGTGGAGCACTACGAGATGGCGGCCTACGGCACGGCGCGCACGTATGCGCAGAACCTCGGCAAACAGCAAATGGTTCAGCTTCTCGAAAGGACGCTGGAGGAAGAAAAAGCGGCGGACAAGAAGCTGACTGAAATCTCCAATACCGTGCACAGCCAGGCGCGGCGCGCGGCATGAGAACAAGGCAGGGAGAGAAAAGAATAAGACCGGCAGTTTGACGGGCATTGCGATCATCCGGCGGGTCCCGGGGAAGCGGGTCTCGCCGGGTGAGCGCAGGAAGCAAGCGGCGCCAAGGAGTGTGCAATGAAACTGGTGATCGAAAAACTTCCCGATCTGCGGGCGCTGTATATCAAGCAACTGCGATCGTTGCTATCGGCGGAAGAGGAAATTCTGCGCGGCTTACCCATCTTGGCCGAGTTGGCGACGGACACGCAGTTGAAGCAGGCGCTTGAATCGCACCTCAAGGAAACGGAAATCCAGGCGCAGCGTCTGCGCGGCATCCTTACCCAGATCGCCGGCGAGGCTCAGCCGCTGACTTCGAGAGCGGTGATGGCGCTGATTGACGAAGCTGAAGACATGGTGCAGGGTTGCTCGCACGATGCGGTGCGCGATGCGGCGCTAATCGCTTCGGCGCAGCGCATAGAGCATTACGAGATTGCCGCTTACGGCGCGGTGGGGCATTTTGCACGTGTGCTGGGGCGGGAATCCGATGTGGGCGCGCTGGGCCAGACCATCGATGAAGAGGAGCACGCTGATCGTTTGCTCACCAGTGTCGCGGCGCGTGTGAATCCGGCGGCAAAAAAGGCGGCCTAAAGCGTTTCACAATTACCGTGAGCCGATGGGGCTGCACCCAAGTAGCGTTTTCCTCAACTGGGTGGCGAAGCCGGGGGGCACAGGGTTCGGGTCGCGGCAAAAAAAGCGCGCAACCGGAAGAACCGGCGTGCGCAGGAGGCAGTCCCGGCGCACCCGGCTCACACCGCCCGCCGGCCCGAGATGAGCTGAATCAGCAACACCACGACGGCGGCTACGAGCAGGAGGTGAATATACCAGGCGATCACGTGGAAGCCGATCCAGCCCACCAGCCACAGAATCAGGAGAATTACAAAGATTGTCCACAGCATTCGTTTGCCGCTCCCTTTCGGCAGGTCAAGCCTTGGCGGTTGAGATGGTTGGCGCGGAAGCGCGGTTGTCTGGGGAGGAAATCGTTTCCGCTTTCGCCCTGCCGCCGCGCAGCAACATGCCTGCCAGGAAAACTCACTGGCCGTCAAGCCAGCCGAGGCGCCGATGCGCGGCGAGCCCAACCGCTCGAAGGCGCGCTCACCGACCGGCGCGAGTCGGCGCTGCACGATCAAATCCGGCGACCTCGATCTGCAGATCCGCAAGGTTGCGATCACCGTGTACAACGTGCCCACAGATGCGCCTGTGTGTTGCAGATTTCAGGCGCTCGGGCCTAGGCGGCGCCTGCGCATCCGGCGTGCCCGCAGCGGCACTCAACTTCAGGGGTTTTGTTTGCGCCCTCGCAGTAGGCACTGCAATATTTGGAGCCATCGGCGGGAATACAATCGCAGGGCGGATGTGCACATTTCTTGGGCGGATTGGCCATAGCCCTCCTTTGGTGGTCTTACGAGACCTTGGATTCGATGCCGCGATGTCGGAAAAGGATGCGGCGGATTCCAGGAGAATAAAAGGCGCGACTCGGGGCCACTGCGCATAAATCCAGTCGGGTTGCGAGGAACTGCTTCCGTCTTATGCGGGCTGTGGCGAAGATTTTGAGAGGCGCGCGGCCCATTGGCGCACGGCTTCCGGCGTCACCGGCTCGCTACCGGCTTCGCTCGCCGCGAGTTGAAGTGCGAAATTGCCGATTGTGGAGCTTTCCGTTTCGCCGATCGTGACCGGCAGGCCGGCGCGCGCTTCGGTCAGTTTTACGAGAAGCTGGTTGCGATTGGCGCCGCCCAGCATGGCAATGCGATCGAGCTTGCGGTCCAACATGCGCTGGAGATCGCGAAGAGCAGTGGCGTAGCGCGCGGCCAGGCTCTCGAAGATGACGCGCGCGAACAGCGGCTCATTGCCGGCGACATCGGGAAGCGGTTCGAATCCCGCCCTCACCAGCTCGTTATTGATGCGCTCCGGCATGTTCAGTTCCAGCATGAGCGGCTCGGCGTCCACATTCATCACCCCATTGGCATGGCATGCCGCAGCCTTTTGGACGAGATTCTCGATCGACCATGCGCGCCCCTGCGTAGCCCATCCATCCATGCACTGCTTGATGAGCCACATGCCATTGATCAGCGTGTGGAAGCACAGCCCCCCAGTAGCGGCGCCGATATTGGTATAGCGGGCGTGGTAAGCTTCGCGCGTGGTGACGGACGCGTTGGTTATGGTGCCCATGAGCGACCAGGTTCCCGTGCAGAGATAGGCGGTCGCGCTAAAGCTGGCGGGAATGCCGGCGATGGCGCTGGCTGTGTCGTGACACGCAGGCGCAACGATCTGCGTCGTTTTGAATGCGTCGAGCGCGGCGAGGGGTCCCTTCAGCGGTCCGAGGATAGTTCCGGCGCGAACGATGGGCGGAGCGGCGTCGAGGGGCAGATCGAGCAAACGAAAGAGATCCGCATCCCATTCGCCGCTGTTGAGATTCACGAGGCCGGTGTGGCTGGCGTTGGTGTACTCGGCCACGCGCCGGCCGCTCAGCCAGTAAAGAACATATTCGGGAAACATTGTCCAGGGCGCGCGCACGTCGATGCCGGCAGCGGGGCCTGCGGCGCGATCGGCGAGAAGCTGATAAATAGTGTTAATGCGCATCGGGATGGCGCCAGTGCGCTGATAGAGATCGAAGGGCGCGATGATTTTGTCCGCGGCCTCTTTGCTCTGGACGGTGCGCTCGTCGCGATAGCAAAATGGCTCGCGCAGCGGCGTGCCGTCCGGCGCGATGCGCACATAATCAACCGACCAGCCGTCGACGGAGATGGAGGAAATGCCTTCGGGAGCGGCCTGGGCGGCCTTGCGCAAGCCGTCTTCAATTCCAGCGAGGATGGATGCGAGAGGCCAGTGCAGAGAATCCCCGTGCCGGACGGGACCGTTGGGAATGCGATGAAGGAGCGTGATCGACGGCTCGGCGCCGGCGAAGCGGAGCAGAGAAACGCGGCAGCTTTCCGCGCCCAGATCGACGGCTACACGCGCAGGATCCTGCATCAAGATGGCGGACTCCGTAATCGCAACCCATTGTAACGGAGTGCTAACCGGCGCATCGTTCCGTTCCTTTCTGCGTGCCCGCGAGCAGGGGTGTCCCAGGTCCGCGGCCCCGAGAAAAGGTCTTTGTTCGCGGGTAGGAACTCCCGATTTTGAGACCCGGGAAGACAGGATCTCAAGGAACGAATTTATGCGAATAGCGGCCTACGGCAGGTGGCGTATGCCCCAGTCGATGCGCAAGCCGGCACGGTAGTTCATGGGCAAGCTGGGATAGCCGATGGGCGCGATGTGCTGGTCGCTGACGAGATTGTCGGCCTGGGCGTCAATGCTCAGCCAGTTGAGGAGCTGAAAGCTGCCGCCGAGATCGATATCGGCGTAAGCAAAATCGAGATTTCGGTTGGGCAGCAGGAGCGCGTTGGGGTTGGAACCGTAAGCTTCGCCCTCAAGGAAGTCGGAGTCGTCAGAGCGGCTGGCAAAAGCGCAGTTCAGGATGCCGGTAATACGCTTGACCGCGAAGTTTGCGGAGAGAAATCCCGTGTGCGGCGGACGGCGGAAAGGCCGCGCGCCCTGGAGTGGCGAGTCCGCGCCGATGGGAATACCGTTATACGTGGGCAGCGGAGCAAGGAGAGTCAAATAGTCGTTGGCAAAAGACCTCTGCACCACGGCATCGAGATAGGTGTAGCCGCCGCGGAGAAAAATGTTGTGGCTGATGCCGCCTTCGACGCTGGTTTCTAGCCCCATGGCGCGATAGGCCTCGCTGTTCACGCTGAGCTCGTAGGCGCCCTCGTATACCAGGAAAGTTTCGAGCTGAGTCTGCTGTGCGGGGGTGAGGCTGGGCAGAAGCAAAGGGACCTGTTCGACGCCAACGTATTCAATCTGGCGCCCGAATTCGTTGTGAAAGAGCGTGGTGTGAAGAACGATGTGCTGGCTGAGGAAGGATTGCTCCACGCCACCCTCGTAGGCGCGGTTTTCGGGCGTGGCGAGCTGCCCGATGTGAAGTTGCTGGATGGTGGTTAGGCCGCCGTTCTGAGCGTTCTGTTCCAGGAAACCGTAGAGCGAATAAAACTGATCGGTGAGCGAAGGCTCGCGCACGCCCTCGGCGTAGTTGAAGAAGACGCGTGTGCTGCTGAAGACGCCTTTGCGCGGGCGCAGCGCATAGACTGAGAAGCCGCCACGCGGCGAAGTCTGCACTCCGAAGAGTGAGTAGTGCTCGATTCCACCCGCCGCCGTGTAGAAGAAGCGGTTTTTGAAATCGCCGTGGACGCTGGCCACGTATTCGTAGTTGTTGCGGAAGGCGGGGGGGTAGCTGCTATTGGGCTCGGCGCCGCGCTCGTCTTCATATCGGAATCCAATAAGGCCGATGAGGTGCGGGGTAATGGTGAGGTCACCCTGGTAGCTATATTGATCGCGATTGGAGACCAACTGGTAGCTGTTAGGGTAGGTCTCGCCATTTGCCTGGCTGTAGTCGAGAAGCGCTTGGCCGCTGGCGCTGTATCCGTTTGCGCCCGTAATGGTTACCGGCAGGCCGTAATAATTACCGCCCGTGTAGGTCACCGGCCCGGCGCACGTTCCTGCGGGCAAACAGGTTCCTTCCGGAGTCCACTGATCATACTGCTCGCGTTTACGGGTGAGGCCGTAGAAAAATTTGTTGTGGAAGCCGGGCGTGGTTTGATTGTCGAGCGCCGCGCTCATAAAGATGTTCTGATCTTTTTCAGTGGCGTCGTCGGCAACCTGGTAAAAGTCCCAGGCGTTGGGTACGCCGGTGCCATCCACGCCGTAGTGAATGGTGGCTCGCAGCTGCGTGGTTCCGGTGAGCGCGTAGCCGAGGTTTGCGGCGCTGGTGGCCACATGGTACTCGTCGCGGGGCAGGGCATTGGCGGTCTGCAGCCAACTGAAGGCGCCCAGGTAATCCAGTTTGTTCCAGGTGCCGGCCAGTTCGAGCTGTTCGCGCGAAGTATTGAAGTTGCCGGCGTCGCCCTGAAACAAAACTGAAGGAAAACTAGTGGTGCCGTGCGGAGTAGTGAGGCTCACGACGCCGCTATCGGCGTCTCCACCGTAGAGATTGGTGTCGGGGCCGCGATTCACCTCAGCGTTTTCGACAGCGGTCGTTGAAAGCGGTCCGAAGTCGAAGCCTCCGCCCAGATCGCCGGCGTCGACGCCGTCGATGAGAACCATATTGTCGTCCGAATCGCCCCCGCGGATGAAGAGCGAGGTTTGCGCGCCGCGCTGGCCATCCTGCACCACAAAAGCGCCGGGAACCTGCCGGAGCGCGTCAACCAAGCTGGTGCGCAGGGAAAGTTCGACAGGCGAAACAACTGTAGTGGACGAGCTGGTTTGCGGCTGCGGCGTGGGCGTGCCGGTAGCCGTCACCACGATGGATTCGCGCACCCATGCCAGCTCGAGCACCACGTTGCGCTCGATGAGATCAAACTTGCCGCCATAAAAGTCGGGAGTCTGAAGCTGCCGAAAATTGGGAGCGGAGACAACCAGAAAATATCGCCCGCTTGTTCCCGTGGTGAGCTGGAAGCTGCCATCAGACGCAGTCACGGCATTAGCGACGATGGTTTGCTTGCTGAATAGCGCCACCTTGGCGCCGGGGACGCGCGCGCCGGATGCATCCGTGACGATGCCGTGGACGGAAGCGGCGGAAGAAAGTGACGAGGAAAAGGCGACAAAAAGCACGCACAGCAAGTGCGCGGCCAGGAATTTGCGGACGCCGGAGTGAGCTACAGACATGACAGGCTCCTTCGTTCCCCTCGGAACGTAAAGCAGTTACAGCGATTCCAGGGTTACCGTGTCCCGGAGCCCATGCCCGCGAGTCGACGCAACCAACAGCCAGACCCCTATCGAGAGGTCTTCCTCGATACGGTGGAGCAGAAAGCGGCGACACTGCACGAGATTCGCAAGGTCTAGTTACCCTGGAAGCGCTCTACGCCGCGGACCGGTCTCCTGACTTGCGCGTAATTTCAGCCGGCCTTCCCAAGAACGGAAACCAAAAACCGAATGGGTCCGTGCTCAGTGGCTGTGTGCGTCCTACCGAGTAAGACGCTGGCTGAATTCCTGCCCTTGGCGGCAGCCCAATGGACGGCCGTCGCGGCAGGCGCGCTCACAGTTGCGGGGCAGTGGCGGAGTTTCACCGCCTTCCCGAGCATCCCGGCGTTTCAAGTTGTCGAATAGCTGCATTTGAGGAGCAGCCACGATGTCATGGAAGCAGTTTTCATGACATCAACGACATAGTATCAGAGTGCGCGGTGGAGTTGTGAAAAAAACAGGAAGGAACAAGCTCGTGCGAACAGGCGGGGAAAAGTGGTGACCCCGGGCTGATTCGAACAGCCGACACGCAGTTTAGGAAACTGCTGCTCTATCCACCTGAGCTACGGGGCCACATTTAGAATCAATAATTTGCAACGATATGCGATTTTCTTCAACCCATATTAACCCAGGTAATATGGGCTCATCCCGCAATATCCAGGACAAGAAAGACCGAAGGATGAAAATAAATCGCGCATGATACCAAAATGGTAGCATTCGCCGCGTTGCGCGGGCGAAGGGCTTTGCATGGGAAGTTCGCTTCAGCGAAGTTGGCGCAATGGGTCAGAAGAACAAGTACCACTGCCGCTCGAATCGGTGCCGCTCAGCGGGTTATTGAGCACGTACGCGCACGGTTGAAGTTCTGCGGATTGCTGGGATCGTAGCTGCCGGAGTAGGGGTCGGGGCTCATCCACCGGCCCTGCGTGTTACCGTACTGGCGGTGTCGGTGGCCCGGCCGGTGTAGCTGCAGGTAACCGACGTTCCATCTCCGTGCTGCACGCTCAGGACACGCCCGAGGACGTCGTAGGCGGAGGTGTCGCCGCCGGTTCCTGAGCATACTTTCCCGACGCTCAGATTCGCCCTTTGGTAGCGATACGACTGAAAACTCAGGTTTCCATCGGCGTCGTAACACGAACCCTGAAGATACCAGGGATTTCCGCTTTGGTCATTGGCTACCGCTACGCGGCTCACTCGTCCGCATCTGAGTTTCCGAATCTCAGTCGAAGTAGATGCGGACCAGCCAAGTGCTCGATCCGCGACGAACGATCTGGCCAGTCTTGTCAAAGATGATTTCCTGCTTGAGTCCCGCCGCAATTAGCCATCGCTGATCCCTCACCTCTGAACTTCAGCCCCTGGGGTATGATGGCCGATGTATCTGGGGCCGTACGGAAGCCGATCGCGAAAGCGGTAAAATGCCTCTGCTGCGGTCAATATATCTCCTACTACGGGGAAAACAATGGACAACTGGACGCGAAGAGGGTTTATCGGATCGCTAACTGGCGCGGCAGCCGCAACTGCTTTTGCCGCTCAGGAGAAGGGTACTTCCGAAAGACGCAAAAATGGAATGATCAGGATCACGGACCTGAAATGCGCCATCATTGGCCGTAACCCGGTGGTGCGCATTGTGACCGATCAGGGCATTTCCGGATACGGTGAGGCGGAGTCCGCCAAGCCGTATCTCAAGCCGATGGTGCTGTTCTATAAGGACTACTTGCTTGGGGAAGACCCCACCGACGTGAACCGCATCATGTTGAAGATTCGCCGCATGGGCGCGTTCAAGCCTTGGGGCGCGGCGGTGAGCGCCATCGAAATCGCCCTCTGGGACATCGCCGGCCAAGCCGCCGGATTGCCGGTGTATAAACTGCTGGGCGGAAAGATTCACGACCGCGTCCGCGCCTATGGGAACTCCGAAAACAACTCTAAAATCGTGCCCTGCACGCCGCAGGATTACGCCGAAGTCGCGGCAGGGGTGAAGGCGGCTAAAGAGGGTTATACGCTGATCAAGCTTCCCGTCGGCTTCCACAACGACGCAATGCTGGAAGCCGTTCCGGACCCCTGGTACGGCCAGCACTGGACGGGACACATGCCGCCGTACATGGATCGCGGTCTGCTGACGCAACCTGGCATCGACCATGTTGTTGCCTGCGTCGAAGCCGCCAAGAAGGCCACTGGCGACGAGGTCGGGCTGGCGTTCGACTGCGGGCCTGGCTGGACCCCCAAGGACGCTATCCGTATTGCGCGCGCAGTCGAGCCGTACGACCTCGCCTGGCTCGAAGATCTGATCACGGGCGACTACACGCCCTATCCCAACGCCCAGGTCTTTAAAGAGGTCACAGAAAGCACTTCGACGCGGATTCACACCGGAGAGGAGATCTATCTGCGGGAAAACTTCAAGGACCTGATCGAAACGCAGGCTGTGAATGTGCTCGGCCCTGACCCGGAGGATGTGGGCGGAATTGCCGAATTGAAGTGGATAGCCGAATACGCCAACCTGCACGGCATCCAGGTGGCTCCGCACGGAATTTTCGACGGGTTGATTGGCGTGGCTGCGCAAGTGCATTTGGGGGCGGCTTGTCCGCAGAACTATATTGCTTTCGAATACGCGAAGGCCCAGCCGGAGTGGTGGACCGATATTGTTGATGGACTGCCGGATCCGATTGTCAAGAACGGCTTCATCGATGTCTGGGACAAGCCGGGTCTGGGCATTCGCTTCAATATCCGGGCGGCCAAAGCGCATCTGTCCGACGAGGATCGCACTTTCTTTGACTGAGAGCGGAGTTCAAGGCGAGGCGGAAACGATGCGCATCCCCCGTGGTACTCGTGGGCCTCGGTGAATTGAGCCGAATCAAAAAGTGAAAGCCCCATTCCTGCGCAGACTACCGGGCATCAGGAATGGGGTTCGGTAACGCCGGTAAGGGAACGACTTAAAGAGCCGGAGAACCGGCGGGCGGCCGCTACCTGCGGTTCATGCGCTCCATTCTTGCGTTCAGCATGTTGTCAAATTCTTCCATCGACATCTTCAGCTTATCGGGATGAGTTTCGACCCACTGTTTGAACCCCCCAAACTTCTCGGCGTTCCAACCGCCCTCGAACTGAGCTCCGTTCTTACCTTCCTTGTTGAGCACAAAGTTATAGTCGTCCATGAGGCTGGTTAGCTCGGCGGAACTCACGGCTTCCCGGGCGAGGATGGCGGGAACAAAAATCACGCCTTGCGCTTTGGCGATGACCAGGTCTCCAGGTAAAACGACAGCGCGGCCAATGCGGATGGGGCAGTTAATGCAGGTAAGCTCTTCCTGACTCCAAGCGGATGGATCATACCCCTTGTAGAACCCATTGAAGTCCGGAATCTCACGGTTCTCCTCTTCATCGCGGATGCCGCCGTAGAAGACGAATCCGTTGTGGGTATGTGCGGCAATGCCATTGCCCAGATTAGAGCCGATTAGCGTTCCGTCAACGATCTTGCCATAGCCATCGGCAACGTAAACATCGCCCTGAACCAACTCCGCGATGGGCCAACTGTTGTTCATGCCAAAACTGATGCGTCCCTCTGCTTTACCTTCAGCGGCCTCGGCTTTGGCCACGTCGGGACGAGAGGGCATGTACTGCGTAGTCAACGCGCGGCCAGAGAACGGCTTGTCGATGTGCAATGCCTGCCAGTTACCCTCAAACTGGTTTTCGTAACCGCGCGAGCGGAGGAAGTCCCAAACATCTTCAATGGAGACATCGAGAGAGCGTTGAAGCAGATCGTCGGGAATCTTCGGACGGCCATCAGGGAAGCGGTCGCCTTTCCAGTCGGCAGTGTAGAACAGGATCTGTTCCCTGGTCTGCTTGACCTGCGCAAATGCATAGGTTCCAAACATGTTCGCGACGGCAAGCGCAACGATGATGAGCTTATTCATGAGTCCCTGGCGGGGTATCCTTCCTGGTTAACTCGTAATGCGCATCAATTATAACGACTTGCTCATCGCGCGCAACAGAAGTGCCGCAATGTCCGGCCGAATCCGATGGCCGAGATTACCTGGTTGTGGAGCAAAAACTTCCGACGGATTCGCGCAACCAAAATGCGCAGGATTGTGAGCTTCCGTTTTGCAACTTGAGAGAGCTTCAAATTAGCTTGACTTTGCTTCTAAGGGAGCGACAATGCTGGTTACAAAACTAAACAGGACGCCGGCTAGGTCAGACGGATTATTAGCCGCCTCAAATTTGGGGAAACGGCTGCGCGCGAAGAATCCCGGACAAATGCTCAACCGAATAGGGGAGTAAATCAAATCTATGTTGAAGCCCAATCGTCGCGAGTGTCTACAGGCAGTTCTGGCAACCATGGCGACTGCCGCGGCCGAACCTTCCGCCCGGGCCGCGCTGGCGCTGCAGCCCTCACTGCACAAGGAGGTTCAGAAACAGGATCTCACGGGCGAGCAGATCAAGCTCAGCCTGATATGGGGAATCCGTGATCCACACCGGGTGAAGATATCGGAGCAGATGGGGGTAACGCACGGTGTAGCGGGAACAAATATGATTCTTCGCAACCTTCCGCACGATCAGTATGCCGGCGCGGTGGCGAAGCTGAAGGCTGACTACGAAGCCGCCGGACTGAAGATTGCGGCGATCGAGAGTCATCCTGTGGATGCCGACAAGATCAAATTAGGACTTCCTGGGCGCGATGAGGAAATCGCGAACTACGTTGCAGCACTGGATGCGCTGGGCAAGAACGGAATTGACGTTGTGTGTTACGACTTCATGGCAGGCATTGACTGGTACCGCTCCAACCGCGACGTGCCGGGCCGAGGCGGCTGTGCGACGATGGACTTCGACATCGCCACCGCACAGGCGCTGGGGCCGACAGAATGGGGCCAGATCAGCACGGACCAGATGTGGAACAACATGAAGTATTTCTTGAAAGCGGTGATTCCCGCGGCGGAAAAAGCCGGCGTCAAAATGGCGCTGCATCCGGACGATCCACCGATCCCGAATCTGCGCGGAATCTCCAGAATTATCATCAACGCCGAAGCCTATAGGCGGGTCATGAACATTGTGCCCAGCCCTGTCAATGGCGTCACCTTCGAAATGTCGGTTTTCCATCTGATGGGTGAGAACCTGGTGGAGCTGGCGAAGGAATGGGGCCGCGAAAATAAGATCTTCTACGCCCACTGCCGGAACGTGAAAGGTACGCGCGGGGATTTCGTGGAAACATTTCAGGACGACGGTGACATCGATTTCGGCGAAGTGTTCCAGGCTCTTTATGACAACGGCTTTCGCGGCCCCCTGCGCCCCGACCACGATCCCATCATGGACGGAGAGACGGACGTGCATGCAGGCTACGGTGTAACCGGCAAAATCTTCGCCATCGGATACATCAAGGGCGTGATGGAAAGCCGCCACATTCCGTACGTATAGCTATCGCATTTCAGTCCGTCTCGGCACCACCAGGGTGCATGGAGCGCACGGCTCAGGTTTGTGCTGGCGGGTAGAATCAGCCAGAAGGTTCATACAAGAAAGTGTGGAGGCACCTTGCCGGGAATCACCAATGATCGAAGCGCGCACAAGCACCGGGCATTTTCCATGCGCTATCTGATCGTGACCTGGCTTTTGGTCCTGAGCGCGGTCGCATTTCTCGATCGCACCAATATCGCTATTGCCGGGGCACAAATCGGCAGAGAATTCAGAATCGACAATACGCGGCTGGGTTGGGTATTCAGCGCGTTCCTGGTGGGCTACGCGGCATTTCAGGTCCCCGGAGGCCTCATCGTAAGACGATTCGGCGCGAGGCGCGTGCTGGCGCTGAGCCTTACGTGGTGGGGGATCTTCATCACCCTGACCGCGTCAATTCCGGCCGGCATGTATGGCGCCTTCCTTGCGCTGGTAACCATGCGCTTCCTGCTGGGCGCGGGCGAAGCGACAATGTATCCAGCCATGAATCGCTTTGTGGAACGGTGGTTTCCGATTGCTGAGCGCGGCAAGGCGAATGGAATTATCTTTGGCGGAGTGGGTCTAGGATCCGGTCTTGCGCCGCCGATAGCAACAGCCATCATCCTTCGCTATGGCTGGCATGTTCTGTTCTGGAGTTGCGGAACTCTGGGCATCGTGGTGGGAGTGATCTGGTATCTGCTGGCGCGGGATACGCCGGAAGAGCATCCGGCGGTGAGGAAGGAGGAGCTTGACCACATCATCAGCGGCCGCGGCGATCCTCCGGAAAGCGAGCTGCTGCGCCGCGGGGAAAATGGGAAAACCGCTGTGCCCTGGAGCCGCATTGTCGGCAGCAAGGAGGTGCTTGGCCTCTGTGCCAGCTATTTCAGTTTTGGATATGTTGCCTGGATATTTTTCAGCTGGTTTTATATTTATCTGGCGCAAGTTCGCGGGCTCAATTTGAAGACCACGGCAGTCTACTCGATGTTTCCTTTTATTGCGATGACGGTGGGGTCCTTAAGTGGAGGTGTCATCAGCGATTCGATTGCTCGCCACCTGGGAGCACGGGCAGGGAGATGCTTTTTCCCCGCGTGCGCACAGGCGCTCACCGGGCTCTTGCTGATCCTTGGATCACGCGCTGCCGGGGCGCAAACCGCTACTGCGGTCCTGGCGCTTGGAGCGGGGGCATTGTACCTGGCACAGAGCAGCTACTGGTCGGTATCCGCGGATTTCGGCGGGGAACACGCGGGAGTGGTTTCAGGAATCATGAATACCGCATGTCAGATCGGCGGCGCGGCAACAGCATCGCTTACTCCACTGATTGCCATTCACTTTGGCTGGAATGCATCCTTTCTCACGGGAACTATCCTGGCCGCCGTGGGGGCGCTCTCGTGGCTCGCCGTCAATCCGCTCAAACGGCTGGGCCATATCGAGCGAATCGAGGAAGTTCGCGCATAACAGTGGCCGCTGGCGCAGCGCAAACCGAATCGCCGCGCGCGACCGCCTGCGGAAGCCTTGCGCGCTCGCGATCCCCAACCCGAGATCGTGAGATGCAAAGGAGAGGATTGCTACTGGCGCTGCTCCAAGGCTTCGCAGCAGCTACCGACAAAATCAAGGATGCTCTGCGGTTTGACTGGCTTCGTCAGGATACTGAGGAACCCTTGATTAGGCATTCCACACGCCTTCTCCAAGGCTCTGCTGTCCTCGGACATCAGGAGAACTTTGCACTTGGGGTAATTGGTCGCAAAATGCCTTGCCAGCTCAAACCCATTCATGCCGGGCATCATTACATCCGCAAGGAGCGTGTGAGGATTGAATACGCGTGCGGCGTGCACGGCCTCCAGGCCACTGTAGACAGCCAGCGCGTCATGACCGCTCTTGTTCAAAATCAAAGCCAGGCCGTCAGCAATCAGACGCTCATCCTCGACAATCAACACGCGGAGACCTTTGGAAGACATCGCAGGGTCCATAGAGAGCATTGGAGGCCCGGAGACTGCAAGGGATTCAGGCAAGACTTTCAGCCTGGTTATACGGACGGCATGAAAGCCGACAGGTTTACCGCTGTCCAATTGATTTTGTGGGAAATGATCGAGAGCCCCTTGACGACTGCCCCCGGGCGGTTCCGGGCACCAGTCCGGGAACTCACGGCATTCACATGCCGTGTCTGTATCACGAATCAGGTACTGATCCGGCTTTAGTTGGCCCCGGGGGCACGAAACGGTATCAGGAAGCCGGTTTGCCAGGTTGTTTTGAAAAACTTTCGTCGATAAACGCAGTGGCTGGTTTACCGGCCCCGGTCCAGGACATCCTTTCCTCCGGGTTCGTGGGATTCTTGTCGGCCGGCCACACCCGATCCAAAGAGATGAATGGCCTCGGCCTTGTCCCCGCGCTGCCAGTGGGCCATGGCTAGGAATGCCACACGAAGGTTGGCTCGCACTTATCCGGTCTTTTAGTTTCGCAGGCGCGTGAAGCCGTCCGCGCTCCAGTTCTCCGAGCCAACACCGTGATGCACGAAGAACAGCCCCTCCGGGTCGTATTTCTTCTTGATAGCGGCAAGGCGGGGATAATTGCTGCCCCAAAAGGAGTGCTGCCAATCTGACTCGAAAAAGTTGCTCTCGGAGACATAGGAACCGCCTACCGGCGCGATCGCACGCAGCGCGTTCATGCTCCGCTGCACGGCGGCGCGGGATTTGCGGGCCTGGGCCAGGTGCGGTTCGTGACCCGCCACGCCGGGATATGCCGGTCCTTCTCCGCCGGCAATGATCGCAAGGGCGAAGGCGGCGAGTACGGCAGGGTTGGTCGCCGTATCGCTGGCGGCTGCGACGACCGCGGGCGGCGCGCCGGCCAGACCCTTATTGAAATGCAACTCGACCTCCCAATGGCGGGAGGCGTCAAAGAGAGCTTCGGCGAGTCGAGGCTGCTCGGAGTCCGCAAGCAGCGACGCGGGAAGCCAGAGCGATTCGTAGGCGTGCAGGACCAGGCCGGCCTGTCCGCCGTCTCCCCGCCACCAAAGATGCCAATGCGGCGCGCCTGGACGCGGATCGGCGACAAGCGAAGGATTCTCTGCCCGACTCCACCAGTCGCGCGCGGCCATGGCGCCAATGATGGGCCGCGACTCGATCGTATACGCTTGGGGTGACTGTGCCAGCCAGTTCAGCAACGGCTGCCAGGCGGCACGGCTCTGCGCGGGATCGAGCCCCTGGCCAACCATGCTCAAGGTCAGGAGATTGGAGGGGCTGCAATGCGCCTCCTCGCCCCAGTGATCGTTGAAGAGCCGCTCGCGGTAGAAGGCGACAAATTCGCGCAGCAGACGGCGATAGGCGTCATCGGAGGACGCCCGAACGGTAAGAATCGCATAATCGAAAAACTCCGGCAGGGGACGCACGTGGAGCGTCACGCTGCTTACCACCCCGAAGGTGCCGCCTCCGCCGCCCTTGAGTGCCCAAAAGAGATCGGAATTTTGGCAGGCGTTCGCGGTGCGAATCCGCCCGTCGGCGGTAACCACTTCCGCTTCCAGCAGGCTCGCGGCTGCAATTCCGTAATGCTTGGAGAAGCTGCCGAAACCGCCGCTCTGGATAAGGCCGGCGACGCCGACCGTCATGCAGCCTCCGCCTTGAACGTAGCGCCCGGCGCGGGTGGTCACGGCGTCGTAGGCGTCGGCCCAGACGCAGCCCGCGCCGAGCGTCACGGCCGGGTACGGCGCAGCGCCGACGCATCCCTGGGGGACAAAGTCTGAATGCAACGTGATGTCATTCATGGGACGCGTCCAGACGAGCAGGGAATCGGGAGCATCCGAGGTTCCCTGGTAGCTGTGGCCGCCGCCTTTCACTACCAGCCGCAGGTCGTTCTCGCGGGCGAAATTCACCGCTGCGGCGATGTCGCCGGCTCCGGTTGCCGCCATGGCCTGCACGCTCGGGCGCGTCATCCAGGCATCGACCCAACCGAAGTTTTCCGTCAGCCCCGGCTGGTCGCCAAGCCAATATGGATTGGTCACGTTGGCGAAGAGGTCCTTGCAAGCGGCGCCACCGAAATCGCGCGGGCAGGCAGAGAGAGGAAAATCAACGGGCAGCAGGTTGCCATTGAGCTGACGCTTAAGCCGTGCCCAGCGCGCCGGCGTGGGCCAACCTGGGTCCGAGGGCCGACGGCGGCGAAAAACGCTTTGAGGTAGCAGCGGCGAAAGCGCGGCCGACCCGATGGCCTGCATGAAGGTGCGCCGGTTCATGTTCGTGAGTATAATTCACCGATTTTCGAGCAGACGGTGGCGCGTCGATGCCACCAACATCGTGAACCAGACACAGCGCCAGTGGGTACGGTCAAAAGGCTCAGGACAAACGTTCTTACTGCTCGTACACGATCGCCATGCCGGTGCCTACTTCGTCAAGGTACAAGACAGGAGTGTAGTAGGGCATGGCGGTCGCGATCGCGTCATCGGGCCATGCGCTGACTGGACGAGGCAGGCTGTCGCCTTCGACACGCATTCCGACGAGGACAAATCCGTCGGCGTCGTTGCCGCCAAAGGCGCTGATAAAGTATCCTTGCCCGGCCAAATCAGTCGCTGCGGCAACAACTCCGCTGGCCGGGACGACCGTGGTTTGAGCTTCGTAAACTGTCGCCGTATCGCCCGTCCATCCGTAGGAGATCAAAACCGCATTGCCGGAGGCATCGAAAGAAACGGCGGTAACGATCCGGCTCTGAGTTCCATCAAGCGCGGCCTGAGCTTGGATCTGCGCTGCCTGATTCGCGCCGGCAGGGATCAGAGGGTCCGCCTGGTAATCGAACCCTCCCGTTTGCGTTGTTTGCGCCCACAACATGGCGTAGTATCCTGTGCCTTCGGCAGGCTCCAAGTCCAGCGAGTTGAACACGACGTTGGGCGCTGCGTAGGACACCAAATCTGCCTGGTAGGTTTGATAATCTCCGACCTCGGAATACGCGCCAATATCGGTCATCGGCGACGGCAGAAATTGATAGTCGAAAACCCAGTAGCATCCGTCTCCGTAGCAAACGTTAGATCCTATCGACAAAGGGCCACCGGCCGCAATTGGAGCCCAGTCGAAAGCAAAGTCCGAGCCGATTTCTGCCTGAATATCCCTGAGCCACTCGCGGCTACGGCGTAAAGCCCGGGAAGGTCAACTTGCTGGTAGAGCAGATAACGCAGGTCGCCTGCCTTGGGCGAGCGCGGACCCGCGGTGAGGGTGACAGTGTTGCTGGTAACGGAATTGACGGTGTTGCTGACCGTTACCTGAAAGGAGCCGATTGAAGTCGATCCGTCGGCGCTCAGCGAGACGGCAGGCGTGGTATAAGAAGCGGTTGTGGCCCCCTGGATCTCGGCTCCGTTCTCGCTCCACTGATAGCTGAGCGGCGCCGTACCCGTAGCGGTAACGGAAAAAGTTGCGGTTTGGCCGATGGGAATGGTCTGGCTCAGCGGCTGGACCGTAATAGCGACTCCATCCGGGTGCGGAGGCGCCATGCTACCGGCGCCTCCGCACCCAGCGAGAATGGACATGGCCCCGGTGAAGAGAACGAGCAGCGGGGACTTTCGCCATGTCCGAGCTTCCGCCATAAGAAGTCCTCTTTCCGAACTCGCCTGGCAATGAAGTTAATACCGGTTTATACCATACGGCGAGTCCCTAGATTAGACAAGATAGATCAGACCGGTGCAAAGCTTATGAGGCGGGCACGCGCAAGGCTCGAAAACCTCCAAAGTGAAAACTGCGGATTGGGCCTGATTCCCGCTCGTACCTGTGACGGTGATCGGGTAGTCTCCGGCCGTGGCAGAACTGTTGACGGTAAGCGTCAGCGTCCTATCTAGAGCCGCGACATATTCATCACCGGACTTCGCCGGCCTTCAACCGCTCCGGTCATTCATCTCTTGGTTCTGCATTTGGCGGCCGCTGCCAAATCGTGCGGACACCCATATGGGTCCCTGTGCTACGCTTCGGCCATCTATGGCCAATTTCGAAAAAGCGCCGGCGGAGGTCCAGGAGATTCTCTCCAAGCCGATTCAGCAACTCGGCCTGAAGCTGGAAGGCTCTCCCCTCGAACGCTTCGTCCTGCAACTTTACAAAGAGCTGGACGCCAAGGGGCTGACTCGATTCCGGCCCCAGTGCTATCTCACCGACGAGTGGGGATGCCCGAATATGGAGCCGGTCATCGGAATCCCGTTCTACCTGGCCGATCCCAAGCTGCAGCGCCTGGAATCGGAGATGAACGACATTGAAGACGCGCGCCAGATCATGATGTACATGCGTCACGAGGCCGGGCACGCTTTCAATTACGCCTATGCGCTCTATAAAACGGAAGAATGGCGCGAGCTCTTCGGCCCGTTCCGGCGGCCGTACCGGGACAACTACAAACCGGTTCCGTTCTCGCGCCAGTTCGTGCGGCATATGGAGGGCTGGTACGCGCAAAAGCATCCCGACGAAGATTTCGCGGAGACGTTCGCGGTATGGCTGACACCTCGCTCCAACTGGCGCAAGCGGTACAAAGGCTGGGGGGCGATGGAGAAGCTGCTCTACATGGATCGGATCGGCCGCAAGCTGGGCGACGCAGATCCGATGGTCGCGCACGGTGATACCGATATTACCGTCGCCGAAATGGCTGTGACGGTGGGCGAGTTCTATCAGCGCGCACTCGAACAGCAGCTGAGTCCCGGGGAGCTTCCCCTGGACACCGATCTGCGCGACATATTCAACGTATCCAAGCGCCGCCGGAGGAATGTTCGCCCGGCGGCGGATCTACTTCAGGAGAACCGCAAGGTCCTGGTGGACAAGGTGAATTATTGGACGGGTGTGCAACGTCCGCTGGTGAAGAAGCTAGTGGAAGCCATCGAAACAAAAGTCAGCGATCTGGGGCTGCGCGCGGACATAAAATATGAAAGAGAGTCCCTGACTGAAGTGACGGTATACGCGACCGCGCTGGCGATGAACTATATCAACCGGGGCAAGTTCATTTCGTCCTGACTGGCGCTTGCCATCCGCCATGGGCGGCAACTGGGGTCACGCTGGAAAAGCGCAGAGGCATCATGGCAAACCTGAAGGTAACGATTTTGCACGACGTGTGGGAAGAAGGCCCGCCGGAGCCGGAACCGGAGCCGGTGAAGACTCCGCGCGGCAAGAACGCCAAACGGCGCAAAAAGAAAAATCCCCTGTACGACCGCGAAGAGATTTTCGAGGCGCTGACAAAGCTGGGGCACGAACCTTCCTATCACGTTCTCGACGGCAAGAACCAATCGCTGCTGGCGCTCGCAAAGTGCGGCGCCGACCTGGTCTTCAATCTCACCGAGTCCTACGCCGGCGACGACACCATGGACAAGAACATCGCCGCCTATCTGGAGCTGCTGCACATTGCCTATACCGGCAGCGGCCCGCAGGCTCTCTATCTTGCCCAGGACAAGTCGCTGGCAAAAAAGATTTTCGACTTTCACAAGATAAAGACCCCGGATTTTGCAATCTCCTACAAAGGCCGCACCGAGCACTCCCACGATATCGAGTTTCCACTGATCGTGAAGCCTGTCTCCGAAGACGGATCCGTGGGCATTGACATCGGCAGCGTTGTCGATAGCGTGAAGGAGCTGATGGAGCGCATCCATTACATCCACGAAGAATTCGACAGCCCAGCCCTCATTGAGGAGTACATTGAAGGCCGCGAAATCTACGCTTCCGTTCTCGGCAACGATAACGCCGAACTGCTCCCGCTTATTGAGCTCGACCTCTCCAAGCTTCCCAAGGGAACTCCGCGGATCGCCGGCCAGGACGTGAAGTTCGATCAGGAGACGGAGGGCTACAAGGTGACAAAATCCGCTCCGGCCGAAGACCTCGACGAGGGCACCACGAAAAAACTTCAGGACACCGCGCTGGCCGCTTATCGCGCCCTCAAGCTGCGTGACTACGGCCGCATCGATATGCGGTTGAACAAGAAAGGCGTGGTGTACGTCATCGAAGCGAACCCCAACCCGTGGCTGGCCAGCGCTGCCGAATTCGCCATGGCAGCCAAGAAGGCCGGATACTCGTACACGGACATGATCGAAAAGATCATGGAACTGGCCCGCGCCCGTTCCATGTAATTCAAAGAGAAACTGTCGGACGCAGCGCGCAATTGATCCGTTCGGTCTGCACGATGGCTGTCAGTTACGGCGTTGTTACGATTTCCGCATACCATTCTCGCGTCCAGCGGCGGTAACCCATACTGAGGAGCGCGGGCCAGGAGGATCTTCTTGCCCGTCCGGCCGATGCTGCGCGAAGCAGCTCTTCCCTATCACGATCCATTGTCGCAGCCTTTCCATCACGGATATTGGAACCGGGAGTTTCGGAGGGTGTTCGCCGGCCAAATCTTGCATCAACTGCCGGTGAACGGAGTCCACATAGTGTTCATTTTTCCACCCCAGCCGCAGTTCCAACCAATCTGGCCGCTGGAGCAGGGAACGTTCGCCGTCCGGGTTACGGGACTCTTTACCGTAATCCCCTCAGGGCAATCGCACTTGGAAAAGTGTGCCGGTAGTGTTTGATTTCAGGTTCCTACAGCGTGTTTCAAAAATGCTGCTGGGACAATCAAGGAACCATCCCTCAGCGGCTAAAGCCGCATAAACGGCTGATTTTGCACGGCACGGCTGAAGCCGTGCCCTTTCAAAACCTATTTTTGAAACACGCTCTATGCACCCCCCGGGGGGGTGCATAGGATTCTGCCATGAAGCTCCTTGTTTTCTGACGGTTGGATGCGTTTTCGGGTGCGATTAACATGCGGATTTGTGCAAGAAAACTTAGAACTTATCCGTAAATAGTGTACATGTAGGTACGGGGGGTGCGATAGTTTTGTGCGGGGTGGATTTGTCTGCCTGACGATAGTCTGGATGGCACAGATCAAATCGTGGACGGTATCGGACGAGTTATGGGCCAAGGTGGAACCGCTGATTCCCCGCAAAGAGCGAGTGGCCGACCGCAAATACCAGCGTCGC
>JASHRF010000074.1 GCA_030037545.1 Acidobacteriaceae bacterium
CGCAGCAAGCGCCGGAGGCGCAATGAAAATTTTCAACCGCTCCTTCTCCGCTGCATCCATGGCGCTGCTCGTCATTCAACTGACGCTGGTCTCCACCGTCGCGGCCAGGTATGAGTACCAGCGCTGGCGGTGCCCGCGCGTGTGGACGCGCGCCTTCGGATACGACCCGCAGTTGCCGCTGCGCGGGCGCTACCTGAGCCTGCGATTGCGCGTGAACGGTTGCCGGAGCACACTAGCCTCTGGCGCGCAGGCGCGGTTTCCGCGCGATGTGAACGGCGCTGTTGCGCCTGGACCGTTT
Source organism: Acidobacteriaceae bacterium (assembly GCA_030037545.1). GTDB lineage: Bacteria > Acidobacteriota > Terriglobia > Terriglobales > Acidobacteriaceae > Telmatobacter. Next base: position 299 of record JASHRF010000074.1, read on the forward strand.
TCCATCCGGCCGTTTCCCAGCGTGCAGTTTCGCGCCCAGCTCAAGGTCGAGAACAACCGGCTGGAGGCCATCCGCATTACGGATGCGGAGAAGCAGCGGGATGGGCAGATGGTGGACGCATGGGCGGCCAAATCGTGCGACGCGATGACGCTCGACCGTCCCGTTTCCTATTACATTCCCGACAATGCGCGTGGGCTGTTTCCGCTGGAACCACAACAGGAGCTTTGGATCGAAGTGACGATTCCACCGCAAGGGCCGCCGCGGCCCATGCAGCTTGCGCTTAAGGAGAATGGCGCGTGGAAGGCGCTGGCATTTTGATAGGAACAGCGATCCGCAGCCGTGGCCGCTCTTTTGCTGTACTGGGTCCGGTGCGCATGATTCCGGTCACGCAGCCGGCTACTGAACGATGAGGGTGATGGGAGCCGTAACCACTGTCGAGCCCGATGTGCCTGTGACGGTGACGGTGTAGGAGCCGGCGGTAGTGCCGGTGTTCGCTTCGGGGCCCGCGGCGGCGCTTCTGATGCTTGCTGTGCATCCCGTGGCGCCGATTGCCAGTGCGGCCAGCAGCGCAACGGCGCACAACAAGCCGCGCCAGTTGCGCCGTCCCGGAATCCAGAACAGCAGAAGGCAAGCCAGCGCCGCGCCGCCGGTGGCGTACCAATGAGCCTCCGGCTGTGCATTCTGCGCGAGACTGGACGCATTGGCCACGGTAGAGATGGTCATGGTGGCAACCGCGGGTCGGCCGCCTGCGATATTCACGGAATTGGTCGAGCCAAAGCTGACGGCAGGCAGATCTCGCGCGCCTTCCGGGCTGGCTGTGACTTGTGCAGTAAGAACGACCGTTCCCGTGAAGCCAGCCAGCGGGGTTACCGTAATGGTGGACGTGTTGCCGGTGGTGGCGCCGGAGGCGATGGAGACGGCAGCGCCGCTAACGGTAAAAGGCGGACCCGGCGGCGCGCTGACCACCGCGCCCGCGACAGCAAATCCCTGAAGGAACGCCTGCACGTCGAGCGAGCCGAGGCCGGTGACTTCGTCGTAGCCGGGGCCAATGAGGTAACCGGGCTCCCCGCCGGCCAAGCCGCGGGCGCCGGCAATGGTGTTATTGCACACGCTGGGCAAGCTCAGGGTACAGTTGCTTACGCCGCTTGAGCCGATCGTCACGTCGTGGAATGCCGAAGGTGAGCTGGACTGGAGTGCGTAGAGCTGCGGATTGAGATTTCCCTGCGGACGGCCTCCCATTTGCTGGTCGAGCAGCGCCGCGATGCCCGCCATACCCGGCGTTGCAGCCGAAGTTCCACAAAAGGTGACGAAGCTATAGTTGCCGCTGGAGTCGGCGACGCAGCTTCCGCCGGCGGCGGCCAGGCAGCCAAAGTATCCCTCCCGACAGGATGCCGAGAAGGATACATCGGGCGTGTAGCGGCCGGAGGCTGCCGAAGGAACACCGGTAACTCCCTTCTGCCATGCCGGCGTGGCGATATACTCACTCACCCCACCGCCGGAGGCGGCCACTTGCAAGTTAGACGAGGGACTTAGCGGTTCGTTCCAAGCGCCTTCGGGGATATAACTCAAGGCCGAGGCAAGGCCGGCGCGATTGGATGAGCTCCAGTAAGTGCTGGGGGTACCGGCGTCGTTAAAGTCCGTTCCGCCGACACACGTAGCATAAATGGATGCGCAAATGTAATTCGGGCTAACTGCCTGGGGCGAGCTGGATGGCGCAGTAAAGGAATCTTCGCAGCCTGCAGCGCCGGAATCGCCCGAAGAGACAAAGACGGAAATCCCTTCCGCGGCGGCTTGCTCAAATAGCTTATTCCAGTAGGACACGCCGGAGGGCCCGGCATCGGACTCGCAATCGCCGAAGCTGATGTTGACGATCTGGGCGGGCGTGGGCGTGGTCTGGATCAGGTATTGCGTCGCGGCGCCAATGCCATCGTTGGCGCCGGACTCCGCGGACGCCACCAGCAGCACACCCGCGTCCGGCGCCACGCTGGCGGCGCGCAGGACATCGAGCGTGGCTTCCTCCTGCCCGGACAGACAGTTGTTGCACGCGGGCGGCGCCGTGGAGGGGGCGCTGGGAGCCATGCCGCCAAACTCCGTGGGCGCCACCTCGGCCGGATCGGCAAAGCTGGTTCCGGTCTGCTGGCGAAAGTTTTCGAGGTCGGCGGGGTTGACGAACGACCAGCCAACGATGCCGATGGTCACCCCCGCGCCGCTCAAATTTGAGGGCAGGTCGTAAATGGTGGCGAAATCGCCGGGCGTGATAAAGTGATTGCCGCCGTTGCTGAAATCGGGCGCGGTCTGCGCCTCGCGGGTGAGATGCGCGGGCCGGTCCTGAATGTCGTAGAGCCCGCGCACGGCTTCGATCACCGGTGCGAGCGCCTGCGGAATCATGGGATCGGAGGCCACGCTGAGGCGCTTCACGGCGTTGACGTTGTAGTAATGTAATTCAGTCTGGAAGGCGCGACTTACGTCTTCCGCCGATCCGGCGAAGCCGATGAAGTTGCGGCCGGGCGCGATCCAGTTCACGCGCAGTCCCTGGGATTCTAGCCATGCCCGCACAGCGGCCAGATCGTCGCCGGAGATGCCGAAACGCCGACCCACCTCGGCGGCGGTGAGCCAGCGGTGGAATGCGGGCGAGGCCGGATTCTGCTGATCGGCGAGAAACTGTTCGAACGCCTGCTGCTGCTGAAGCGAGCGCGCCAGCACCAGAGTGAGCTGATTCAGTTGGAGGTCGGCGGGAGCGGGGCCGGCGTCGTTGGCCGCGTTGGCCCACATCGGATGATGATTTGGCAACGCCTGCATTCGGGTGGGATCGATGGGCTGGGTGATGCGATCCGGAGCCTGTGCGCGGAGGCCGGCTGCGAGTACAGCAACCAACGCCGCAAGCGAAAAGGCCGCACGCAGCGTGTCGGGGAACGGCCGCCTGGGCCTGGCTGCGGACACAAGTGGGGCGATTTGGACAATTTCCAACACAGCGAGGGAGAGCGGGATATAAGATTCCCGAATCGAAATTCCAAAATCTGCAGGTAATACTGTCGATTCCTTGGCCGGAAAAATGGCTCTTGATGGAGTTGATTGTCCCTGCTCGCGCGCGGAGATGCAACATGCCGTTGGGGCGCGGGGGACGGTTACCAATGGGTGACCGAGATTTTCACTTGCAAATTGCAAGAAAAATCGGAAAGAATCGCAATCACGGCGTTTCCCCCGGGGTGAACGTGCCGTGTTTTGCCCCCTAAGGAGGTTCGAATGAGCAAGGTACGGGTGCTGGTGGGAACGCGCAAGGGTGCGTTCGTGCTGAGCGCCGATGGCAAGCGCAAGGATTGGAAGGTGGAGGGCCCGTTTTTTGCGGGGTGGGAGATTTACCACATGAAAGGCTCGCCCGCCGACCCCAACCGCATTTACGTGTCGCAGACCAGCGGCTGGTTTGGGCAGCTGATCCAGCGTTCCGACGACGGCGGCAAGACCTGGCATCAGCCCGGAATGCCCGATGAAGCCGTTCCTCCTCCCGGCCCACCCACGGCGCTGCCCAACCGTTTTGCGTATGACACCTCGGAAACGGGCAAGCCGCTGACCACCCACCAGTGGTATGACGGTACGCAGCATCCGTGGGAGTTCAAGCGCGTATGGCATCTCGAGCCTTCGCTTACCGACCCCAACACGGTGTATGCGGGCGTGGAAGATGCGGCCCTTTTCCGCTCCACCGACGGCGGCGAGAACTGGCAGGAGCTGGGCGGCCTGCGTGGCCACGGCAGCGGCCCGATGTGGATGCCGGGTGCCGGCGGCATGGGATTGCACACCATCATTCTCGATCCCGGCAATCCCGATCGAATTTACATTGCGATTTCGGCCGCGGGCGCATTCCGCACCGACGACAGCGGCACGACCTGGAAGCCGATCAACAAGGGCCTGGTTTCGGGTTTCATGCCCAAACCCGACGCGGAGGTCGGCCATTGCGTGCATCACGTGGCCATGCACCGCGCGCGGCCTGACGTGCTCTTCATGCAGAAGCATTGGGACGTGATGCGCACCGACGACGCGGGCGAGAGCTGGCGGGAGGTCAGCGGCAACCTGCCCACCGATTTCGGCTTCGTGATCGACGTCCACGCGCACGAGCCGGAAACGCTGTACGTGGTGCCCATCAAGAGCGATTCCGAGCACTTTCCGCTGGAGGGCAAGCTGAGGGTCTACCGCAGCCGCAGCGGTGGAAACGAATGGGAACCGCTGGCCAAGGGGCTGCCGGAAAAAGATTGCTATGTGAACGTGCTGCGCGACGCCATGGCCGTGGATACTCTGGACGACTGCGGTGTGTACTTCGGCACCACCGGAGGGCAGGTGTACGCGTCGGCGGATGCGGGCGAAAGCTGGATGCCGATTGTGCACGATCTGCCCGCGGTGCTGTCGGTCGAGGTGCAGACGCTGTAGAGGCAGGGACTAGGGAACGAGGGACCAAGGGGAACAAGAGAACAGGGAGTGTCCGCGCCAAGCAGGCCCCCTTCGTCTGTGCTCAAGGCGGATTTTCGGGTCCATGTGGCCAAATGCGGCCAGACTCTGCTCAGGGGATGACGAACTATGACGATGGGCGAGTCCAGCAAAGCTGAGGGCGCGGGCACGGTGCGCGTGGCGCTGCCGTATCATTTGCGCAATCTGGCGCATGTGACCGGTGACGTTGAGGTCGAGGCTGCGCCGCCGGTTACGGTGCGCTCGGTGCTCGATGCGCTGGAGGCGCGCTATCCCATGCTGCGCGGGACCATTCGCGACTATTCGACCGGCCAGCGGCGCGTTTTTCTACGCTTCTTTGCCTGCGAAGAGGACTGGTCGCTCGAATCAGTGGACAAGCCTCTGCCGGAGGCGATCGCCAAAGGAAAAGAGCCGCTGCTGATCCTGGGGGCGATTGCCGGCGGGTGAAAACGGGGAACAGGGGTCAGGGCGCAGGGGTCAGAGATCCGAGAGAGCGAGTCAGCAAGTTACGGCATTTTTGGAATTCACGTAGACTTTTTGGAACCTAGCAATGCGGCTTTTTCTTAAAGGAAAAAGCCACTTGAGTATCTCGCTTCGGTCTACACCAGTTCCGAAAATGCTATAGCCACCAAGAAAGTCAAGCTTTTGCTCGCCAGGAGGGAATTATGTCGACAGCCGCCGCTATGCCGGCCATCGCCGGCGAAATGGAGATTCTGCGCGAACAGGCCCGAGTGATTCATCGGGTTCTGCGCATGAACGTGGACGGGCTCACACAGGAAGATAGCCTCATCCAGCCACAGCCCGGAGGAAACTGCCTGAACTGGGTAGTGGGCCATCTGGTTCGCACGTATAACAACTTGATTCTGCCGTTGCTGGGAGAAGAGCCCGTGTTGGGCAAGGACGTGCTGAAGCGTTACGACCGTGGCTCGACCGAATTGCATGAGGCGAGCGAGGCTCTGCCGCTCGAAGAGTTGCTTGCGGCTTGGGACGAGACGACGAACCGCGTGGTTGCCGGTCTGGCAACAATGACTCCGGAAGCGTTGGACGCGCCGGCGCCATTCTCGCCACGCAAAAATCCCGATGAGACAGTTCGTTCGCTGCTCACGATTGTCATGTTCCACCAGGGCTACCACTGCGGGCAGACGGGTCTGTTGCGGCGCATGGCGGGCAAAGAAGGTGCGATCCGGTAGAGCAATTACGCGCATGAGGTTGTGCAGTAGTCTGTTGGTACCACGCACACAGGCCGAGCTTGCCCGGTGGATGAGGAATTTGTTCCCATCTTCTCTTCATGCTGTTGGCGCTAGAGGGGAGTTTATATCCGGTTCCGTGGCTCGACTCGAAGCCAAGGCGAAGAAGAACGCGAGCGGGATCGCTGCTTGCCGGTCTGCCCGGCGCGCGCCGGAGCGACTGGCCGGAAGCGCTGCCTTGGCGTGGCTGGCCATGCTGCGCTCGCTCCTTGCCGTCGCACTGCTCCTGACCGGCGCGGCTGCGGGATTCGCCATCGATCCCTCCACGCCGCTGGCCGGCTACGCCCGCCAAACCTGGGTGATGGAGAACGGACTGCCCCAGAACACGGTGCAGGCGCTGGCGCAGACCCGCGACGGATTTGTCTGGCTAGGCACGGAAGCCGGACTGGTGCGCTTCGATGGCGTCGCCTTCCAGACCTTCGACCGCACTTCGGGGCCGGCACTGCCCAGCGGCGACATCCGCTGCCTGCTCGCAACCCGCGACGGTGCGCTCTGGATCGGAACCGGCGCAGGACTGGCGCGCTGGATGGACGGCGCCGTGACTGTGTACACCACGCGCGACGGACTGCCGGGCAACGGTATTTGGGCGCTGGGCGAGGCATCGGACGGGAGTCTCCGGCTCTGGACCGAGCAAGGTCCGGCACGGCAGGAGGGCGACCGCTTTAGGGCGGTAACCTCTGTGGACATGTTCCCACGCGCTGCGTTTCCTTCGCCTTGGGAGGACCCGGAATTCGACATCTTCGAGGCGCAGATCGGCAGGGACATCCGGGTCACGGGCAACCGCAGTTCCCTTGATCTCGACGAGATCAGCAAACTTCCGCAAGCGCCGATTCACCTGGCCGTGGGCAAAGAGCTTCCCGGCAGCCGCATCCAGGTCGTGTTCGCGGATCGCGAAGGCGCGCTTTGGATTGGGACCAATGCCGGGCTGGCGCGTTGGGTAAACGGCAAAGTCGAGCGCCTGCCGGTCACCGATCCCCTTGCCGGCGCTTCGATTCTGGCGCTGATGGAAGACCGCGAAGGCAATCTCTGGGTGGGCACCGAAACCGATGGGCTGCACATCCTGCGCGATGAGCGTTTCCGCATCTTCGACACGCGCGCGGGGCTTTCCTCGGATCGAATCACCGCCGTTACCGAGGACGGCGCAGGCACGCTCTGGGTGGGCACGCAGGAGGATGGATTGAATGCTGTGCGCCGCGAGACCGGCGGCGGCGCGGTTCCGGGCTGGAGCGTGCGTACCTGGTCCGTGGCCGATGGCCTGGCTAGCAACGTAATTCTGTCGCTGGCCGCGGCGCGCGATGGCGATCTGTGGGTGGGCACGCCGGATGGGCTGAACCGCATTCACGGCAGGCGCGTCGACACCTTTACATCGGCGGATGGACTGCCCGACGACTTCATCCGTTCACTTCTGGTGGATGACGACGGATCGCTGTGGATCGGCACGCGCCATGGCCTCACGCATTGGAAGCTGGGTAGCCGCCGGGCGGGTCCCCACACACCGCCGGAAATGGAAACTTATACGCAAGCCAACGGCCTGGGCAGCGACTTGGTGGGGGCAATGGCGCGCGACGCAGGCGGCGACCTGTGGATTGCCACGCTGGCAGGGCTCTCCCGCCTGCATCAGGGCAAGATTTCGAACTACACAACCGCCAACGGGCTTACCAGCAACGTGATTACGGCGCTGCTGGCGCGCAGCGATGGGACGCTGCTGATCGGCACTCAGGACCATGGATGGGATGTGTGGGACGGGCGCAGGTTCTCCGCGGCCATGAACAACGGCCCTGAGCAGGCCGCCATTCGCGCCATTCTCGACGACGGCGAAGGCCATCTCTGGTTTGCCACCGGCAACGGCATCGCGCGCTGCGACTGCAAGGCCATGCGAAGGGCCGTGACCGGCTCGGCAGCGGCGGCGGGCTGCTCGCACTGGATGGAGTTTGGGGCCGCCGACGGCTTGCGCAGCCGGGAGACGGCCACCAACAGCCATCCCTCGGCGTGGCGTTCCCGCGACGGGCACTTGTGGTTCGCAACTCCAAGGGGGCTGGTGGAAGTCGATCCGGCGCGTTTCCCGGTGAACACGTTGCCTCCGCCGGTGGCCCTGGAGCGATTTGCAGTGGACGATGTCGATCAGCCATTGCACGCAGCAGGCTCCTGGTTGAGGGTTGCGGCTGGGCAAGTGCACTTCGAGTTCGACTACGCGGGATTGAGCTTTGTGGCCCCGCAGAAGGTGCGCTATCGCTATATATTGGATGGATTCGATCGCACGTGGACCCAAGCCGGCGCGCGCCGCAGCGCTTACTACACCAACATCCCTCCGGGACGGTATACGTTCCGGGTGCAGGCGGCGAACAACGATGGCCTGTGGAGCACCGCCGGCGCGTCGTTGGCCTTCGCGCTTCAGCCCCGCTTCTATCAGACCGTCTGGTTTTATGCGCTGCTGCTAGCCGCGCTCGCCGGCAGCATATGGCTGCTGCTGCGCCAGCGCCTGCGCCTGGCGGAGCGCGAATTTCGCGCCGTGCTGGGCGAGCGCAGCCGCATCGCGCGCGAGATCCACGATACGCTGGCACAGGGCTACGTGGGCATCTCCGTGCAATTGGAGGTGCTGGCAGAGTTGCTGCGGACGGGCAAAAGCGAAGCCGCGGCAAAGCACCTGGACCAGACGCGCGAACAGGTACGCGAGGGGTTGGCGGACGCGCGACAATCTATCTGGGCGCTGCGCACGCAGGATGGCGGCGAGGAGACGCTGCCGGTGCGCTTGCGGCGCCTGGTGGAGGCGGCGGGCGGCAACGGGCTGGAAGCTCGATACAGCACCTTCGGCGCATATCGGCCTCTGCCGGCAAAGACGGAGACAGAATTGCTGCGCGTGGCCCAAGAAGCCATTCATAATGTGAAGAAGCACGCTGGCGCTACGCAGCTATCGGTGCAACTGGAATACGGACGGGACACCATTGCACTGGAAGTGCGGGACGACGGACGAGGAGGCGCAGTGGACTGGGCAGCGGTTGAGGGCCGGGACGCGTTGCCTGGACATTTTGGGCTGACGGGAATGCGCGAACGGGCAGCAGCCATGGGCGGCACGCTGGAATTGAGTAGCGCACCCGGCGAGGGGACAACGGTGCGGCTGCGTGCGCAGGCGCCGCGTGAGCCAGGGGCACAGACCCGCGAGTCACGTGCCGAGACGGGAGAGTCGCATTGACCAGTGAACGGAATCGCGCGCCTATTCGCGTCCTCGTCGTGGAGGACCACCACGTTGTGCGCCAGGGTCTGGTGGCGCTGCTCAATGGGTCGGAGGGCCTGAGGGTGGTGAGCGAAGCCGCCGATGGCTTGGAGGCCATCGCGCAGTTCCGCATTCACCAGCCGGATATCACGCTCATGGACCTGCGCCTGCCGCGCCTGGCCGGGGTGGAGGTGATTCAGCGCATCCGTTCGGAAGCTCCGCAGGCGCGCATTATCGTGCTCACAACTTACGATGGCGACGAGGACATTTACCGCGCACTCAAAGCCGGCGCCAAGGCGTACCTGCTCAAAGGCATGACCAGCGAGACGCTGATTGCCGCCATTCGCGCCGTGCACACGGGAAAATCGCATATTCCGCCGGCCGTTGCCGAGCGGCTGGCGGAGCGCATGGGCACCGAAGACCTGACTCCACGTGAATTCGACGTGCTGGAGCAGATCGTCCGGGGGCGCAGCAACAGGGAGATCGCCGCCGAGCTGGAGGTTTCCGAGGCCACGGTAAAGACCCACATCAACAGCCTGCTGAGCAAGCTGGGGGTGAGCGACCGCACGCAGGCGGCGATGGACGCCATCCGGCGGGGCATTGTTCCGCTCGAATCCCTGAGAAAGCCGAAATCATGACCAGAAAATTATCCGCATTTTCATGCGCCGCGCTGGCGGCGTTTATGGCTGTGGTTTCGGTCGCGCAGAAGACGGTCTGGCGCCAGGCCACGCCCGCGGAGCTGGCGGCCGTGCTGCCGTCGCGCGCACCCGTGGGGAGCGAACATATCGAGATCGAGATGCGCACCGCATCGGGAATCGTTGACAACCAGGGACGCTATATTGCCGGAGTGGTGATGATTACGGCCGGCTACTCGGCGGAGGGGAAGTACTCGCATTTCCTGGTGGTGCAGGTGCCGGTGCGGATTGGGGGCGTGAAGCTGAAACCCGGCGAGTACGTGTTCGGATGGACGCGCGCGGATTCGGGCGACGCGCTCCATGTGCACTTCAACGTGGCCACCACCGAGCAGCTAGTGGGAACCACGGATGCGCACTGGATTGCCGGCTCCGCGCGCGTCGAGAGCCTGCGCATCTGGCCGCCGGGAGAGAAAGCGTTGATCCAGATCGGCCGCTTCGGGATTCCGTACAAGCTTGGCAACGATTAGCAGCGCTCCGCCTCTGGATGTGCGGGCTTTCTGCCGCACGTCAGGCGCGCAGAATGAAGGGACTTCGCTTTACCAAGGCCGCGTATGTGGAACTGCTTGCAGCCTCGAATACGGGCGTCCTCCATGCGCCGCCGCGGGCGGGTCTCGGCGTAAAGCCTATACCACGGTCTTTCCCGCTCTCATCACAGAGCACGAGTGGTTGACAGGCGCGCCATCTGGTGTATAAAAGGTTGTGTTCGATCGCGAAGGCGCAGCGTGAGCATGGAGACGGGCCCGGCGACGGCACTCTTCTAGAAAGTGAGGCCCGGCGATGTCTTGTGCGACGCGGCGCAGTGTCCTGAAAATGGCGGGAATGAGCGCCGCGGTCCTTTCAGGCGCCGCGGAGTTCCTTCCCGCAGCTCAATTGCCCGGCCAATCGCGACCCGAGACCGCAGGGCCGGAAGAAAAGACGGGCGCAAATGTGATGGCGATCGCCGCTCATGCGGGCGACGCCTTTTTCGCGATGGGCGCTCCGGTAGCCGTCGCCGCTCATTCCGGAGGAAAAGGATCGTTGCTGAGCCTTACCCTGGGTGAGAGGGGCTCTCCGACCATCGCACCGGAGCAATATGGAGCGATGCAACGGAAAGCCGCGCAGGATGCCGCGGCGCTGATGGGCGCCGAGGCTCTGTTCCTCCAATATCCCGACGGCGAGCTTCCGGCCAATGACGAGATCAAGCTTGCCGTCTGCGACATGATTCGACAGTACAGGCCGCTGACCGTTGTGACCCACTGGAAGGGAAGCTGGCACAAGGATCATCGCGCCTGCTACGACATTGTTCAGGACGCTATTTTCTACGCCGGGCTGAGCGGAATTGTCCGCGAGCGCCCAGCTCATGAGGTGAGAACTCTCTATTTTGCCGATAACTGGGAGGACGCGTCCGGATTTGTGGCCGATACCTATCTCGACATTACTCCGGTCTTCGAGCGCTGGATGAAGGCGTGCAGCCTATTTCCCATGTGGCGCGGGGAAACCGGATTTCGATACGACGACTACTATGGCAGCCGAGCCGTGGCGTGCGGATGCTTGAGCCATTGCAGCAAGGCTGTCTGCTTTATGTCCCCGCCGGACCAGCGTGTGCGGGACATGAAGAGCGTGTAACCTCGGCAAGGCGTGTGTTATCGAAGGCCGTGCTCATCGCTGCTCCATCGTCCTGGCAACCACAGCAATCGGATACAGAGAGGAAATATCGCATGGCTGAACTGGAGTATTTGGCGGGCATCTCGGAAGTGATTTCCACAATTCGCAAAACGCAGAGGGACAATATCGGAAAGGCGGCACAGTCGTTTGCGAAGTCCATCGCGTCGGGCGGCCGCGTTTATATGTTTGGAAGCGGGCACTCGGTCATCCCCGTGCTCGACATCTTTCCCCGCTACGGCAGTTTTGTCGGCTTCTATCCCATCTATGACCCGCGGCTGATGTGGTCGAATGTCGTTGGCCCTGGGGGCGCGCGCGAACTGCTATGGCTGGAACAGCGGGAAGGCTATGCCAAGATCGTTCTCTCGAGTTACGAGGTGAAGGCGGGCGATTCGTTCCTGGTCTTCTCGCATGGCGGGTTAAACGCGGCGCCCATTGAGATGGCGATGGAAGCCAAAAAGAGCGGCGCAACTGTGGTATCGGTGTCTTCGCACGCCAATCGCCATGCAGCCGCAAAGCATTCAACGGGCAGCAAGCTGGCAGACGTGTCGGACATCGCCATCGATAACTGTGTTCCGCCGGAAGACGCATTGGTGACGGCGGATGGCGTTCCGGAGAAGTTTGCGGCCGGATCGACGGTAGCGTCGGTATCGATTGCCATGACGCTGGTGGCCGAAGTCGGGAAGCTTCTGCTTGCGCGGGGGATTCGGCCTTCCACGTTCGTGTCGCCGAACGTGGGCCTCTCACCGGACCACAATGAGCAGGTATTCAGGGAGTACATGCATAACGTGCTGCGAAGCCGGTAGCGTTGCACGGCCGGAACGATCGTGCCGCCTTAAGTCGCAGCGCCGCGGGATTTTCCTGGAGGTTCTGGCGTGAAGCGCGTCTCTCTTTGGATTGCGATCTGGGGACTTCTTCTAGCGGGTCACGCGGGAACAACGCCGACCTATGGGCAGGCGATCGACGGAGGGAACTCATTCTATCCGGCTGCCGTCTGGTATGGCGGCGGAAAAGCCCGGGCTCCGATGCTCGAGAAGCTCGACTCGACCAGCGCCCAGCGATGGGGAGCGGACCTCGATCAGATCAAGGCGGATGGTTTCAATACCGTCAAGACCTGGATCGATTGGCAGACCGGAGAACCCAAACGAGCAGAGTTCAACTTCGACAACCTGAACCTGCTCATGCGGCTGGCTCAGGACCGCGGCCTGCGGGTGATTGTGCAGATCTATCTGGATTCCGCGCCGGACTGGGTGGGGCGGCTTTATCCGAGCGGACGGTTTGTGGACAGCAGCGGCGCCGTCATCACGTCGCAATCGGCGCCGGGCTTTTCGATCGACGATCCCGGCGTGCGCAGCGAGGCGCTGGCTTTTCTCAGGGCTCTGTCGCAGGACGCCAACCGATTTTCCGCGCTCTATGGCTGGGACGCATGGAGCGAGCCTCACCTGATCAACTGGGCCGAGTTTCCTTATCTGAGCAATCCCGAATTCGGTTTCAATCCCGCCACTCAGGAAAGGTTCCGGAAATGGCTGCAAGAGAAGTACAAGACGCTCGACCAGCTTGATGCAGCCTGGTACCGCACTTACACAAACTGGAATCAGGTGGAGGCACCGCGCTTTCCGACCATCCTTTCCTACACCGACTATATCGACTGGCGAAGATTCATCGACGAGAAGCTGGCCGCGGACCTGGCGCTGCGCGTCAGCGCTATTCGCACTGCCGACAAGACACATCCCATCACCAGCCATTCCGATGCGCCCAGCCTCTTCACTTCTCCGACCGACGGTTACGGCGAGCCGGACGACTTCAGGATGTCGGCGCAGGCAGATTTTTACGGCACCTCGATGTACCCCATGCACTCGGAGTCCGTTCACCCATGGTCGAGCGGCATGCTTGATACCGCACTCGACTTTTCGCGTTCCGCGGGACACAGCTTCGATAAAGGGTTCTGGATCGGCGAACTGCAGGCAGGACAGGGCGCGACGGGCATGCGCATCGCCGATCCGGTGACGCCGCAGGACGAAACCTTCTGGATATGGCAGGCCGTTGCCCATGGCGCGCGTGAGTTTGCCGTGTACGCCTGGTATCCGATGAGCTCGGGATTCGAATCGAATGGCTACGGGCTGATTAACCTGGATGGAACCTTGACCGATCGCGCCCGCGCGGCCGGAAGGACGGCGGCAGCGATCGGCCGTCATGCGTCCAGCCTGTTGAACGCAACGCCCGCGCCCGCGCAGATTGCAATCTTATATAACCGCCTCTCCTATATGGTCGGCGGCTCGCAGCCAACCCTTTCCAGGCTGGAACGCGCTCCCATCGACTCCGCCATGGGAGTCCATCGGGCGTTTGCGGAAGAGCAGATTGCGGTCGATTTTGTCTCGACGCAGGACGTCGCGGGCGGCAAACTGGGCCAATACAAGATATTGTTTGTCCCTTTTCCAGTCATGCTCTCCAGCGATGTAGCCGATGGCATTACGCGGTTTGTCGAGCACGGCGGCTACGCTGTCGCGGGGGCGCGTCTGGCGTGGAATAACGAGCGGGGATTTGCGAGCACGGTGATTCCGGGGATCGGTCTCGACAAGGTTTTTGGCGCGCGGGAAACAGTGATACGGCCCGTAGACCATGCGCAAATGATCATCGGGCCTTCCCTGGGCTTACCTGGGCTGACGGACGGCGAGCGTGTATCCGGAGCCGCGTTTGAAGAGGATCTGGAACCGTATCCGGGAGCTCAGGTGCTGGCCCGGTTTGAGGATGGCAAGCCCGCGGTCATTGAGAATTCGTTCGGCAAAGGAAAGACAATTCTCATCGGATCGTTTACCCCGCTCGCCTACGACGAGCATCCCGATGCCGTCACGCGCGATTTTCTGGTTTCACTCGCCAAACTTGCAGGAGTTCCCTCCGAAGTCGAGGTCTCCGGCTCCGGTCAGTTGCAGATAGAAGTACGCCGATTGGTCAGCGCTCAGGAACAGATCGTTTTCGCCTTTAATGAGTCAAAAGACCCGGCTGACGCTGCTGTATCGCTGAGCGTACCATGGACACCTCAGCACGCCATCGACTGGGCAGACGATCGCGATGTGACGTTTCAAAGCGAAGACGGCAAAGTGATCCTGAAAAAGACATTTGCGCCCAACGAGGTCTGGGTGGTGAGCCTTGAGGCCCGGTGAATTGGCGGGTTGGTCACACGGCACCGGCGAGGCAAGCTGACGGCCCGCCTGCCGCGCGGAAGGATGCGGTTTCATGCCTGACTTTGTTCTAGCAGCCGATATTGGCGGCACCAAGATCAGGGTTGCCCGGGTGAGCGAGGCGGGCCGCGCCAGTTACCGCTTCGAGGCCAGGACGCCGCGCGCGGGTGGAGCGGCCGTGGTTGACGCGACTCTCGAATTGCTCCGGAAAATCCCCCTGAAAAACGTGCGCGCACTGGGAGTCTGTGTTCCCGGCCTTGCGTACGGCAATGGCGATGCGTGGGCGCCGAACATTCGCGGATGGAAGCGCATGCCTCTCGGCGATAGGTTACGGGTGCAGTTGCGGCTGCCTGTGGTTGTGGACAGCGACCGCAATGCTTTTGTGGTGGGCGAGATGTGGAAAGGCGCTGCCCGAGGTTGCCGCGATGCGATCTTCGTGGCAGTGGGTACGGGGATTGGAGCCGGAATTATCGTGGACGGGCGCTTGCTGAGAGGGCATGGAGAACTGGCGGGAAGCGTGGGGTGGATGGCGGTTCGCGACCAGTTCCTTCCGGAGTACAAAAAAGTTGGGTGTCTTGAAAGCCATGCGGCCGGTCCCGCCATTGGGATCGCCGCCAGCCGCCGGCTGAAGAGCACACTCACCGCTCAGGATGTTGCCGGGCTTGCCATGGGCGGGGATAAGCGCGCGAAGGAGGCTCTGTCGCAGGCGGGCTCTTATCTCGGTTTATGCCTGGCTAACCTGGTGAGTACCTTGAATCCGGAAATCATCGTGCTGGGAGGCGGCGTAGCGGAAGCCGGTGGGCTGGTGCTCAAAGCAGCGCGCCGCACCATGATGCGCTGGGCACAACCCATTGCCGTCCGGCAGACGCGTCTCGTCTGTAGCCGGCTGGGCGGCGCGGCGAGCCTGCTGGGCATTGCCAGGCTGGCGCTTGACCACGCAGCCATGCAGACGACGCCCGCACAGCAGTAGTGAGAATGCCGCGCTGGGCAGGTGAAACGGCCAGGCGGTATACTCGCTCCCGGATGCAACTGGCTTTATGCGATGCGCCGCAACGCATCGGGAAAGAGAGAGTTCAAGGTGCTGAAAAAGGGAATCGCGAGACTCGCCGTATTCGGAATCCTGGCGTCGATGGCAGCCGCGCCCGCTGCCATGCGGGCTCAGAGCGGGGGAACAGTTCTGAAGCCGGAGGAGATGCAAAAGCTTTTGCCGGCCACCATGTTCTATGACGGACAGACGGCAACCACGCAACTGCGCAACTCCGGCGGTGTCCGGTTCAGCGACGGCAATCTTGTGCTGGCGGTCATGATCGACACCAGCGGCTATTCCACTTCCATCGCGGCGCGCTACCAGGCGCAGTTCATTACCGAGGTCCCTATCAGCATCAGAGGCAAACGTCTGCCTGGCGGAGTTTATGGAATCGGATTCATCGCCGGCCACAAATTCGTGGTCACGGACGTGGGCGCGCACGAGGTGCTGAGCGTCAGCTCCGACAGTGACGCTGCGTTGAAACGACCTCGGCCCCTGGAATTTCTTCCCGATCCCTCGGGCGGTTTCCGCCTCTACGCAGGGCGCCAGTACGTGGTCCTGAGCCGGTAAGAGGCCGCCGGTGGCTCAGCGTTGAGCCGCGGCGAATGCCTGGCTCGAGGGGCAGGTGGTGGTGTGTCCAAGCCGCAATGGGGCACCGCTTCTTGACAAGCGCGGCCGCGCCATGTTCTGATCCTTGACTGTTTGCAATTCTGACAATCGTTTGTCTTTGGTGATTGGAAGAGAGATCGAGCATGCGGACGAGCCGCTGCCAAAGGATGAGATCCCATGCATCTGCGCCGCACTTATCATTTCCCGACCTCAATCCTGACCGCAATCCTGATTGTTTTTCCCCTTGTTGCGCAAGCACAAAGCGCGCCCGATGCCCAGCTCTGGCTGACCAACGCCGACCGCTCCTTATTGCTCGCGCCCCAGGCCGCGCTCCTGCATTTTTCCAGCTCCGCCAATCAGCTTCCCGCCGTCGTGGTCAACGACATGCAACAGTACCAGGTGATCGAGGGCTTCGGTTTCGCCCTCACCGGCGGAAGCGCGCAACTGCTCATGCGCATGACGCCGGCGCGCAGAGAGGCGCTGCTGGAACAGCTCTTTGCGCCCGAGGGCGAAGGCATTCGCGTCAGCTATTTGCGCGTCAGCATCGGCTCCTCCGACATGAACGATCGAGCTTACTCCTACGACGATTTGCCAAAAGGAGAAACCGATCCCACCCTGGCCCGATTCAGCCTCGATCCCGATCGCGCCGACGTGATTCCGGTTCTGAAACAGATACTGGCGCTGAATCCGCGCATCCCCATCCTCGGCTCGCCGTGGTCTGCTCCGCCCTGGATGAAGACCAATGACGATGTCAAAGGCGGCCATCTCAAGCCCGAATTTTACGGCGCTTACGCGCAATACTTCGTGAAATACATCGAAGGCATGAAGGCGGAAGGAATCAACGTGACCGCGATTACAGCGCAGAATGAGCCGCTGAATCCGAAGAACACGCCCAGCATGGTCATGTTCGCCGATGAGGAAGACGCCTTCATCGGGAAATATCTTGGGCCTGCGTTTCGCGACGCCGGCATCAGGAGCGAGATTCAGCTCTACGACCACAATCCTGACGTGCCTTCGTATCCGCTGTCGATCCTCGCCGACCCCGTGGCCGGCAAGTATGCGGTGGGAACCGCATTTCACCTCTATGGCGGCGATAGCAGCGAATTCACCAGGGTTCACGAGGAGTATCCCAACAAGAATCTCTACATGACGGAGCAGTCGGTCACCGATCCCGAGGGATCGACGAGCCTCGATATTGCGGAGCCGGTTGCCCGGGTGCTGATCGGCTCCACGCGCAACTGGAGCCGCAATGTGCTGCTCTGGAACCTGGCTGCCGATCGTCATTTTGGGCCGCACACGAACAACGGCGGATGCACGATGTGCGCCGGCGCCATCACCCTCGATGGGGATGGCGCGACGTTCAACGTGGCCTACTACGCGTTGGCGCATTTTTCCAAATTCGTTCCCCCCGGATCGGTGCGCATTGGCTCCAGCGAGCTGGAGCAATTGTCCACCGCGGCATTTCTCACCCCGGAGAGCAAGGTGGTGTTGGTGGCAGCCAATACGGGTAACTTCGCGAAGCAATTTCAGATTGTCTATCACGGCGAGAACATATCGACCACACTCGACCCCGGCTCGGTGGGCACCTACGTGTGGTGAGGCGACCGAAGTTGCGACGCCGGAACAATGGGCCGGGAGGACACCAACACCAGCGCCAATGGACTGGTTGTCAACGGCAACGATGTCATCGCCTACGGTCTTTTTGTCGAACACCACCAGCAGTGCCAGGTGGTGTGGAACGGCAACCGCGGCCGAACCTATTTCTATCAGTCCGAGATTCCCTACGATCCGCCCAGCCAGACAATAGCAGCCGCGCAGGCGTCAACGGCTGGGCCTCTTACGAAGTGGCCAGCAGCGTCACGCGCCACGAGGCATGGGGCTGGGCATAAGGGCGAGATCTCGCACGTGATCGACGATCGCGACGGGCCCACCTCGATCAAGCCTTTTGTGACTCCAAGGTCACAGATTTTCCTGATTGAGTAAAGCGCAGGCAGCGCGTGGAGATTGCGAATGAGTTTTTTGTGTGGAATGAGCCCGTTGTCAAGGTAGAATCTAACTGAGAGGATTAATTCAGCTTAATCCTTGAGATGCCTCGATGAAAGATCCCAGCACCGGCAGGCGAAGCGGCCATCAAGCCAAGCCGGCCGCCCATAAGCCAGTCAGCCTGAAGCAACTGGCTGAGCATCTGGGGCTGAATCCGGCAACCGTCTCCGTGGTCCTCAACGACGTTCCGGGCCGCTCCATCCCGCAGTCCACGCGGGATCGCATCAAAAATGCAGCCAAGCACTTGAACTATCAGCCCAACCTGCTGGCGCGCTCCCTGCGCAGCCGGCGCACGTTGACGATTGGCATCCTGGTTCCCGAGCTGGGCGACGGTTATCACACGCAGGTGATGAGCGGGATCGGCGATCAGCTCATTCAGGCGGGTTACTTCTACTTCACCGCGCATCACCGGCACAAGAAGGGGCTGATCGAAGATTACACGCGCATGCTGATCGGGCGGGGAGCGCAGGGCATCATCGCCATCGATACGCTGCTGGAGCATCCCATAGGAGTGCCGGTGGTGGCCGTGGCCGGGCATCGCCGCATCGAGGGCGTGACCAACGTGCAGCTCGATCACCGGCGCGCCGCGGAGCTGGTACTCAACCACCTCCATTCGCTCGGTCACCGCGAAATTGCATTTATGCGCGGCCAGCCGTTCAGCTCCGATTCCGACGAGCGCTGGAAGGGACTGGTGGAGTTTGCGCAGAGACTGAAGCTGGAGATCAAGCCCGAATTGGTGGTGACCCTGGACCGGGATATATCCTCGCCCGAGCTTGGCTACCCCGTGGTCCAGCAACTGCTTGCGGTCAAGCAGCCTTTCACCGCGCTGGTAGCATTCAACGACCTGTCGGCCATCGGCGCTATCCGCGCGCTCGAGGACGCCAATCTGCACGTCCCGGACGATGTTTCCGTGATCGGGTTCGATAATATCAAGGTGGCCGCATTCACCATGCCGCGCCTGACCACCATCAACCAGCCGCTCGAAGAGATTGGCCGCATCGCCACCCAGAGTCTGCTCAACCGGATCCACGACACCATGCCGCCGCGCGATGAGATTACCGTGGAACCGGAGCTTGTTGTCCGCGATACGACCGGGCCGGTGCGGAGCTATCGCTAAGCAATCACATGGCGCTTGCCGTAGAACGGTTCTCCAATCGGTGTAGAGCGAAGCCCCAAACCTTAAGTGGAGTTCGCCACGGCGAACGCCGCACCGCGCGCCCCTCAATACTTCACGTAGTATCGTTCTGCGGGGAAGCGGCCCAGTCAGACGCCAGCGGGAACGGCTTGCGGCGCCGCCCGAAAGCTGGAGGGCAAAAGCAGGATCATAAGCAGCGCGGCTGCGCAGGGCGCGGCTAAACCGTGGCGCAGCGAGCCGTAGTGTGTTGAAAGCACTCCCGTCATCCAGGGGAAGATTACCGCCCCCACGCCCGCGGCTGCGAAGATCCATCCGCTATCCGTTCGCTCCAGCAGGAACGACAGGAGCAACGGATAGAGCGGACCGATGGAGAGCCCGGCAAAACCGGCGGCAACGCGGATGAGCGTAGGGCTATGCGCGGCGGTGAGCAGAATGACGCAAGCGGCCGTGCATGCGAGCAGGATGTAGAGGGCCCGGCGCCGGCCGAGGAAGGTTAGCAAGCGGGTGGAAAAGGCCAGCCGGCTGAGCATGAATCCGAGCAGAAACAGCGACGTGGTGAGAGCGGCAGTACCCAGGCTGCGCGGGTCAGCGCGGTGCGAGTAAGTGGTCAACCAGGAGCTTATCGAGGTTTCCACGCCGATTGAGCAGAGCGCCATGGCCACCAGCGGCAGCAGGAGCCAGAGCACAGGGTTTCGTTGTCCCGGCGCTGCCGTCGCCTTGCTGGCTGCGCATGGCGCGGGCTGACTTTCGCCCAGCATCATCCACAAAAAAATGCAGAAGTAGAGGCCTTGGTAAATGATGAAGAGCGGGCGCAGGCTCACCGTGTGCAAAAACGGCCCCAGCAATGCCGGCGTGGCGACGGCTCCGGCCGACCATATGAAATTAAGGCCCTCCAGCTTGGCGGCGCGATCGTCGCCGTAACGGTCGGAGAACAACAGGCTGGTTGCGGTCATGCCCATGCCGAGGCCGATGCCGTTGAAAAAAAGCAGAGGAAATGCAGCCAGCAGCCCGCTGAACGCCAGCCCGCCGCAGCACACTACCAGCAATCCGAACCCTGTGCGCAGCGCACGCACGCGGTCAGGCCCGATGCACACCGCACCCAGCGAACAGCCCAGAAACTGCAGGAAAAAAAGAAAGCCTGCCGTGCTGTCGCGCAATCCCCATCGATCGGAGAGCACCGGCATCAGCACGCCCAGCAGGACCGTTCCGGCGCCAGTCAGGCTAAAGCCGGCATACAGCATCAGGTTCGAGAGGCGCCGCCCGCCCGGGGAAACGCCGGGCGAAGAATGATGCTGCGTTTTCATGAATCACCGGTTGCGATGGCCCTCGAATTATAGCGTGCATCATTCGCGGTCGAAAGCCGGTTCAAGCGGGGCCTGCCTGGTCAGTTTCGCGCCAGCAGTGGAGGATGGTAGCCGAATGCCGCATCCACCACCGCCGCGACCCCCAGCACCACCTCATCTTCGAAGGGCCGCGCGGCAACCTGCACGCCGATGGGCAGTCCCTCCGGCGAGCGACCCACCGGAACCACCGCCGCCGGGCAGGCCAGCGCATTGAACCACTGCGTGTGCCGTACCGCGTCAAGGTACGCGACCGGCGTTCCGTCGATCTCCCAAGAGCGCTCGCCGGGACGAAACGCGGGAACGCTGGCCACCGGGCAAAGCAGGATCGGAAACGCACGCATCTCTTGGAGAGTTTTCGCGCGCAGCAGGTCGAGTTCCGCCCATGCGTTGAGTAACTGGGTCGCGGTGAGTGTTCCAGCGGCTTCGGCGATGGCCAAAAACTCCGCGAAGATGGGGCTGAGCCGGTCGCGGCGGCCACGAATCTCGGGTTCATAGAACATGGCGCCGCACTGCACGAAAAATTTCCACCACAATTGCCGCAGCGCCTCGAGCGTGCTGGGCCGGAAGGGTTCCACGCGAAAGCCTGCCTCGCGCAGGGCCTGCGCCGCCGCGTTCACGGCGGCGCGCGTCTCCGGCGTCACCGGCACCAGACTGTCGTCCTCAAAAAATCCAATCGGGTGCGCGCGCAGATCGCCGAGGCTGGGCGAGCGCAGCGCCAGCGGAGGGCTAACCGGGTCGAGAAAATCCTGCCCGCTCAGGGTGCGAAAGAGCAACGCCACATCGGCCATGGTGCGCGCCATCGGACCGATAGCGCCCAGAATCGCAAACGGCCCCACGCACGGCGGCAGATGGCCGCGCCCAGGAACGCGTCCCGGCGTGGGCTTGAGCGAACAGATGCCGGTGAAATGCGCGGGCACGCGCACCGATCCGCCGCTGTCGCTGCCCAGCCCCGCGGCACTGAGGCCGGCCGCAATAGCCGCCGACTCGCCGCCGCTCGACCCGCCCGGCGAGCGATCCAAGTCCCACGGGTTGTGCGTGGACCCATGCAGCAGGTTTGTGGTCTCGTAAGCCATCAGGAATTCTGGGCAGTTGGTTGTGCCCAGAATCAACGCGCCGCCCGCACGCATGCGCGCCGCTGCTTCCGCGTCCTGAGTTGGAATTTCGCCTGCGTGCAGCAGGCTGCCGATCTCGCAGCGCAACCCGGCAGTCGCGATTGAGGACTTGATGGTGACGGGCAATCCGTACAGCGGGCCACGCGGACCGGTTGCCGCGTCGAGTTCCCGCGCCTGCGCGCGCACGCGCTCTGCATCGAAATCCACCAGTGCATGGAGGGTTGGATTCAGCTTCTCGATCTGCCGGATGTGCGCCTCGGCCAGTTCCGTCACTGAGAGCTGACGTGAGCGCAGGAGCTCCAGTTGCCGAACCGCCGGAGCCAGCATCACATCTTTCCCCGCATCGCTCACGGCCGCTCTCCCGGCTGCGCATCGGAGGGCCGATCGTCGCGTGGTGTCGACGGCAGCAATTGATAGTTGAAACGGTGCATTCCCTCCGGCTCGCCCGAGTCGAAGCGGTCGTTCCAGTTCAACCGGTACGCCAATGAAGCTGCATCGTCGGGATATTCCTCCGAGTTCGGATAAGGATAGGTTGTCATTCCATGGAACGGCATTTGAGCCACGGTGAAGGGCGAGCCGTCCCACCAATCCATATCCTTTACGTAGCCGTTGGCGTAAAAGAAATAATCGCGCTTCCAGTGCGGAGGCAAAACAGGCAGCTTGCCGGCATCGAACTCCACCGCGATTTCTTCGCCACTGCCAAAAATAACGAAACGATCGTCGATACTCTTCAGCAGCGGAGTTACGTCTCCGAAATGCGTGTAATCGCCGCGCTCGTGCTGGAACGGCCCGGTCAAGCTGACGACGTTGTAATCGTAATTGAGATCGCCGGGGCTCGCGCCTTCCAACTGTTTCGGATAGCCGCGGAAGTGCAGCGTGGCCGTGGAGAGCGGAACCTCGGTGGTGCGTGCTTCGGCGCCTTTGCTCTGGTCGATGAGCACCTGGTCCCAATAGATTTCGAGATTGGTCATCAGCCGGATGCGCCGCGTCCCCGCCGGCAGCTTGCCCGTCAGATCCACGACAATGGTGCGCTCTAGGCCGGCGGGAAATCCCGCATCGCCCGGAATTCGCTGCCACGAGCCATCCGGCAATTGCGCTTCGACGTACGGAGAAATGGGCTTGACGCCCGCCTGCCACGCGGCGTACAGCGAAGTGGCGCTGAAGTAGTTCACATAGCCGGTCATGAGCAGACGTAACGGCGCGGCGGGATTGAGAGTGCCCAGATCGAGCGTGAGAGCGTGGAGGTTGGCGAAGCCATCGTAGGGCAGCGCCGTGAACCCGCTGGCGAACCGGTGATCACGCCGGCTCAGTCGGTCGAGCACATCGCGGCCTTCGCCGTCCCACGCTGCAACTGGAAGGCGAGTGCCAGCGCTGGCCACCACCTGCCCTGAAGCAAAGGGCGGATCGTCGAGGAAGCGCTCGTTGGGATTCACGTCCACGTTCTCGGGATGATCGACCGCGACCAGCCGCAACTGGTCGATGTAGTTCACTTCTTCCATCGGCTCCATGAAGCGCAGGCTCACTTTGCCGTTCACCGGCGTCACGTCCGCGCCATCCACCTTCACCCATTCCTCCGGCCGCGGGATGTTGCGGCGCTCGGGCGTGAACCAGTGTCCCACCACGGCCGCGCCGATCACGTCGGTGACGAATTTGTATTGGTGTCCGTTCCACACGAAGAGCACCGGGCACGAACTGCCGCGCCGGTCCGCTTCTTTCATCGCGATCACCTGGCTGTGGGGCAGGTCGATCTCATCCTGCAGAACTCCAGTGGGCCAGAGAATGCGCAGCAGGTCGATGCCTTCCGCCTGTCCCAGGCCGACAAGAATCTGCGGCGGCGCCTGCGTCTGCAAGCCGGAAGCGCCGGGGATTTCCCACTTTTGCCACAGGCCATTGGCAAACACCTCCACCTTCACGCCCAGCGCGGTCTTGTTGTCCGCGTAGCCAGTAAGGTCGAGGCGCACAAAATGATTGCGGTTGGCGCCCACGTTGCGCAGCAGCACGGGGGCGGCGTTGCGCTGAATCACGGTTAGATCGGCAGCGCCGTCGCCGGCCACATCGGTGGCAATCAGCCCGCGCGGATCGCGCAGGGGGACGGAGTCCAGTCCCAGCGCGTGACTCACGTCTTCAAAGCTGCCATTGCCGCGATTGCGAAACACGCGCACGCGGGGCCCGGCCCTGGTGTCCACAATCGCCGCGAGGTCGATCCATCCATCGTTATCGATATCGACGGGCGTCAATCCCCATCCACGCAGCGCTCCCTGCAGCGGCAGAGGAACGCGCTCAAAGCGGCGGTCCACATGGTCGGCTCCCGCTTGAATTGGCGCCTGCACATTGCGCCACAGCGTCAGGCCCGGCGCGCCGGCGTGGGTCAGGGCAATGTCCATCCAGCCGTCCTTGTTGTAATCGAGCACCGCGACGCCCACGGTGGGCGGCAAATCGACGCCAGCGTAAACCGGCTGCGTAGGATATTTGCCTTCGCGCGGATTGATGTAAATAATCGGCGACCGGCCGTCGCCGGTGGTTACCAGATCGACGGCGCGATCGTTGTTGAAGTCGGTGAGAATCGCCGCTTGAGTCTTGCCGCTTCCCCCCAATCCGGTCTGCTCGGTCTGCTCGGTGAACGTCTTATCGCCATTGTTCCGCCACAATACATTCGGCTCGCCGCCGGGTTGAAGAGGTGCGCCCGTCAGCAGCAAATCGAGGTCGCCGTCGTGATCGTAATCCACAAACGTGATGCCGGTGGGCCGATTGTGCGGCACAAGACGCGCCTGAGCGGTCACATTTTGGAATTTCCCATGGCCGAGATTGCGGAACAGAAGCACGCGATCATCGAGAGCCACGGCCAGGTCGTTCAATCCGTCGCCGTCGAAATCGCCCACAGCGCAGGCCACCGCGTGGCCGCTGGCTTTGAGTCCCGCGCTGGCCGCATCCCATTCCGTGAATTTTCCGGCACCATCGTTGTGAAGAACGCGAATGGCCTGCGGGCCGTCTTGCATCAGCACCAGGTCCATGCGGCCGGAGCCGGTTGCATCCATCATGCAGGCGCCGCCGGTTTCGGTATCAATCGAGGACGCCCCAGAGGCTGCCCTGAGGCCGTCTGAGGGTCTCGATTCTGAGGCCTGGGAGGGCAACGGTTGCGCTACCAGCCGCACCGGTATCATGGTCCTCTGAATGCTCTGCGGTCCCTCCACCGCGGTCACCATTGAATAGTGGCCCTGTTCGCCGTAGGAGAGACCGATGGCCGAAGAAATCTTGGCGCTGGTCAGATGCTGGAAGATCTTGAAATATTCCCGTGCTTCCGCAGTGTGGCCGGTGCGCTGCAGTGAGCGAGCCAGAACAAAATCCGCCGACGCGTGCAGCGGATTGACCTTCAGCGCTTCTTCCAGGATGGAATTTGCCTTGTCGTACTGCCGCATCTCCTCGTAGCAGGCGCCCTCGAAATAATAGGAGTCGGCATCCCGCGGATCGAGCTTGACGGCCTGCTGAAAACTGACCAGCGCCTGATCCAGTTCGTTGTCGGCGCGCTGCGCCAGCCCCAGGTTGTACCACGCCTGCGCGCTCGAGGGATCGATGGCCAGCGCCTTTTGGAGGGCCTTTTTCGCGCCATCGAGCTTTTGCAGCGTCAGCAGCGCGATGCCCTCGTTCACCTCCGCCTGGGCCAGCTTCGGATCTTTTTGGAAGGCCTGCGCAAATGCATCGGCGGCGCGCTCGGTAAATTGCTGGCCCATGAGCGCGACGCCGCGATTGTTGAGCCGGATGGCGTCGGCATCGTAGTGCCTTTCCGCCGCTGGCGCAACAGCCTGCGCCGTCGCCTTCATTGCAATCCCGGCCAGCGCCGCCAGAAGCACCAATACCAGCGCCGCACGTCTGCGCGAGGCCCAACCCAGCATGATCACGAATCTCCCTGTTCCGGAACATCCAGTGTACGCGAGCGTGCGGCGATTTGTCCGGGCAAGGTGTCGGCGAACGCTCAGCTATTTTGCCGGCATTTCGCGGCAGGAGTGAAGATAGGCAACCAAGTCCTTTATCTCCGCCGGCTCCAGGATGTACCCGAAAGGCGGCATCTGTTTCCCGCCCTCGACAATCTGCCTGCGGATAGCGGCTTTTTTCATCGTTCTGCCCACGTTGGAGAGGTCCGGACCTTTGTGGCCGCCCACATGGTCGATGCTGTGGCAATGCTGGCAGCCGCAAGTGCCGAAGAGGGCCGCGCCGCGCTGGCTGCGCGAAGACGCAAACGCCGGCGACGCGGCCAGGAGCAGGATGAGCGCGAAAAGGCCTGCCTTCATTGGCCGGTTACTCCGCCTGCTTTCGCGAATAGGTGGCGCGCTGAGCGGGTGCGTTGTTTGCCGCATCGGTCCGGGTATCGCTGGCCGCAGAGGCTGGCTGCGTGCGTCCCGCCGTCAGGACGCAAAAATCCGCTCCGGCCGGCAAAACGCCGCCGAGGACACACCGGGTTCGAGACGCGCGGACAAGGGGAAGCATCGCGACACCATTTTATCGTTCCGGCGACTCGATCAGTGTCACGCGTTCGGTGCGGACAGATCTCCACCGAAAGGTGGAGAAGCGCGGTCAAGCGCAAGGAGGACGGAAGAGCAGCCGCGATCCTTCGGCTCTCTGCCGCTCTGCGTCCGGTCGCTCAGGTATGACGGCACCATGTTGTCTGCAATTAGCGATGGAGCTCCGCCTCCACCGAAAGTTGGTTGTCTCCGGTACTCGCGACCTGTCATGCTCCATTGGTTTCTTCCGCGCACCACAAGCGAGGCCACAATGCAGCGCAGGACGTTTTTCTTGTTGATTCTGGTTGTCACTTCCTCATCGCTTTTCGCACAGGAGGGCTTTATCAGCAGCTGGGAGCAGCGGGCCACGCGCACCCAGTCCCAGCAGCCAGCCTGGCCGCCGCCGCTGATCACTACATACGTGGGCCTGATCCAGGTATATCGCGCCGACTTTACTCGCCAGACGGCCACAAATGGAGTGCAGACCTGGAGCCTGGACGGCGGAAAGGGGCTGAACCTCATTCCCGTTGCGAATACCGAGCTGGATCTGAACCTTCCTCCGTATCTGGAGCACAGCGAGCCGACGACGGTGAATGGCGCGGGCGATCTGTCGTTTGTGCTGAAGTACCGGTTTCTGGCCGGGAACGCTAATCATGGCAGCTACGTGGTGAGCGCCTTTCTGCCCGCCACGCTGCCCACTGGCAGCTACAAGAACGGCAGCACCGACGCCACCATTTCACCCAGCGTGGGGTTGGGCAAGGGCTTTGGGCGGTTCGACGTGCAAAGCACGCTGGGCGGCCTATTGCCGGCGCTCGACACGCAGAAGCTGGGGCGCAGCATTGCATGGAACACGGCGGCGCAATTACACGTGGCGAAAATGTTCTGGCCCGAAGTCGAGTTCAACTCCACGTATTACAAAGGCGGACCCAATGACGGAAAGAACCAGACATTCGCCACTCCCGGCCTGCTTGTAGCGCACAAGCTGCGCCCCGGCGATGAGACCAGCCGGCTGGGCCTGTGCGTGGGCGCCGGCGATCAGATTGCCACCAGCCGATTCCATACCTATAACCACGGGATCGCAGTGACCACGCGGCTGCTGTTTTAGTGGCGCGAGCATGAAGATTGTGGTTTCCCGGGTCTCAAACCCGAAACCTGGGGCACCCAAGCTCGGTGGGCGCGGATAGGAAGATCACGAAGTCACTTACCTGTTCCCTCGGTAATGGTCACAATGCGATCCACTCCGGGGACGATAAAGTGCTCCACCTTGCCGCTCGGACAGTGCACCTCGATGTCGTTGACTTTGGTCGCCTGGCCGAGGCCGAAGTGCGGGCGCGGGTCGCTGGCGGAGCCGTAGCTGCCGCCGCTCAGCACGTCCTCGCGCTGCCTCATGCGCCGTCAAGCGGCTGCAACCTAAAGGCGTGAGGCGCTCCGTGACCAACCAAGCATGGAGTTACTTTTCCGCAGCGAAAAAATATTTAGCGAAAAAATATTTACAGCGCAGTTGCGCCGGTGGTATATTGACGCGCATATCTGTCGCCTGAATCTTTCCCAAACTCTCCTCCCGCAGGCGACATCCGGGCTACCAATTCCGACGAGTGCATCGAAGGAGGTTTCCATGCGATTCCTTCCCGGTTTAGGTGTTGCCGCGCTTTTGGTTACCGGCGCCTGCGATCCTGGATTGCAGGCTCAGGCCAGTGACGCCGCCGCGCTGCAGAAAAAGCTCACCGACGAATTCTCGCTGACCAAGATCACGGCCGATCGCAGCGACATTGTGACCGCCGGAGCGGTGCTGGTGCTGCACAAAGACGGGCTGGTCATGTACAGCACACCGACCGAAACTTCGCCGTTGAATGTTTATAAGGATGGGCAAATCCAGTTCAAGCAAGGAAGCGCCGTCAAGCAGTTGGGCCTGAAGTGGATCAAGGAAAGAACGATGCCCACGTCCAACGTTCCGCAGCGCAAGTTTGTGGCGGGCGAAAAATTCTGGGTCACGGGCATCGATTTTCAGGCCGACGGGGTGGTCTTCGATGTGTACAGCGACCCGTTCAACGACGTCCGCTACTACGGGCAGCTGAAGTTCCCGTTCCCGAAGGACTCGATTCCGCCGGCCGACGAACTGGTCAAGAACGTTGAGGAAGTGATCACCGTCCAGCCGGCCGACGACTCGGGCAACGGCGGAAGCGGCGGTGGCACGGACAACAATGCCGGAAACGGCAATAACGGCTCCGCGCCGCCCGCGAATGGCCCCGCACCGGCAGCGCCTGCGGCGGCGGCAGCGATGGCCCCGATTGCACCGCCGCCTCCGCCACCGGATCAGCCGCCTCCACCGCCTAAGACCATCGCCGTGGGGCAGACCAAGGACGTGGTAGTGGCCACGTGGGGACAACCGACCAAAGACATCAAGCTTGCCAACAAAGAGATTTTTGTCTACCCGGACATGAAGGTGACCTTTGTCGCGGGCAAAGTCTCGAACGTTGAGTAGCGCCCATTGTGAAGATTCGGCATTGCGGCGTCAACATTGTCACCCTTGCAGAGCCAAACCAGGGTCGATGTAACCCGAAGCCATCGAGGTCAAGCCGCACCAGGGAGCGGCGACCGCGAAACATTCCGAACAGGACACAGTTACCCCGGTTTTGCTCTTAAAGAACGGAGGATCGCAATGACTTTGCACCGATTCGCGCGAAGGCATCTTCTTCTCCAGGCAGCCGCTGCGCTGTGCGTGTGCGCTTGTGCTGTTCTGGCCGGCCAGACCACCAAGAAGCCCTCGACACCAGCCAAGCCCGCTACCGCGGCCAAGCCGGCCAGCACCGCCGGCCATGGCGCATCGACGAGCACCAGCGGCCACTCAGGCCCAACCACCGGCGGCACGCATACCGGTCCCACGACGAGCAATCGAAGCGGCCACGTTACCACGACGGGCGGAGCGCATCCGACGACGGCCGGCGGCGCCAACCGGACCATGGGCGGCGCGAGGCCCGGCGGCATGAACCGTACCGCGACTGGCCACGTAGCCCCGGCCGGCAGCCGGACCATCGCCACCCGCAACGGCGCGGTGACGCGGCGCGCCGATGGCAGAATCAGCGACGTGCACGACGCGCGGCGCGGCATGGACGTGCATCATGGGCTCGACGGCAGCCGCCGCGTCTCCGTGGAGCGCGCCGACCACTCGCGCATCGTGGCCGAGCGCGGACGGCGCGGATATATCGAGCGGCGCTATTCCTATCGCGGGCACGATTATGCGCGCCGCTCCTACTACTGGCACGGACACGAGTACAACCGCTACTACCGCGGCTACTACTACCACGGCGCCTTCGTCAACGTGTATGCCCCGGCGGTTTACTACCCTCCGGCGTTCTATGGATGGGCCTATAACCCGTGGTATTCGCCGATCTCGTTTGGCTGGGGGTGGGCAGGCCAGCCGTGGTATGGCTTTTACGCAGGCTACTTTGCGCCTTACCCGGTTTACGCCGGGCCCGCGTTCTGGCTGACGGACTACCTCATCTCGTCGGAACTGCAAGCGGCCTATGCGGCGCAGCAGGAAGCCAACCTGCAGATGGCCGCCGATGCCTCTGCAGGACAGCCGTTGCTGACGCCGGACGTCAAGGCCGAGATTGCCGACGAGGTGAAGGCCGAGATCGCGCTTGAAAACTCCGAGGCGCAGCAGAACGCGCAGGGGCAGGACCCCGATCCGGGTTCCAGCGGAATTGCTCGCATGCTGGGCGACGGCAGGACGCACGTTTTTGTGGCCGGCGATTCGCTCGACGTGGTGGATTCAACCGGCGCCGAATGCGCACTGAGCGATGGCGACGTTTTGCAGTTTTCGGGACCACCTCCGGCTGACAATCAAACCGATGTGAACGTGATGGTGCTTTCGAGCAAAGGCGGCAGGGAGTGCCAGCGCTCGGCCACAGTGACCGTGGCCGTGGCCGACCTGCAGGAGATGCAGAACCACCTGCGCGAGACCATCGACCAGGGAATGCAGGAACTGCAGGCGAAACAGGGAAGCGGCGGGCTGCCGGCCGCTCCGCCTTCGGCCCAGGCACCGCCGGCGCAAACCGAATTTGCGCAAATCGCGCCTCCACCGGAGCCCAACGGCGAAGCGGACGTGAACCAGCAGCTTACCCAAGCCGACCAGGTTGACCAGGAGGCCGCACAGGCCGCCCCTGCGGGCGGCAGCGAGCCCGCCGGCGCTGCGCCTGCGGCGCCGCAACCGACCCAGACGGTCAACATCGCTGTGGGCCAGACCATCGATCAGGTTACGAGCTCGCTTGGGCAGCCGGTGACCATTATCGATCTGGGCGCGAAGAAAATCTATAAATATAAGGATATGAAGATTACTTTCAACCAGGGCAAGGTGACCGACGTCGAGTAGCTACCTGCCCCTGCAAGATTGCACCGGCCTGTTGGCAAAGGAGCAGGCCGGTGTCGCCTCTGTCAATTTCGAGGCCAGCGGAACTCAGAGGAAGCGTATCCGGTGGCCGCAAGAGCCATCACCGCCTGCCGGGTTGCAGACGCCCGATTCGCCCTGAGAATAGCTTGACTTTCGCCCAACACTTGCGCCACGTTCCCGCGCCGGCGTGGGGATCGGCTCCCCATCACTAAACATCTAACGAAACAGCCTGGAGATTTTTTGTCCAGGCGACCTTATCGAAGGAGCCGGTTCCATGCGATCTGATATCGTGCCCGGAAGCGCTTTTCCCGATTACGAACTGCCCGATCACACGCGCACCCTGCGGAAGCTGAGCGAACTGCAAGGCGATGACCCGCTGATCCTCACGCTGGCGCGCGGCCATTACTGTCCGAAGGAGCACCATCAGCACCGGGATTTGGCCTCTTTTTATTCGAAAATCGCCGTGGGCTACACCCAAATCGCTACGATCTCTACCGACGACCACCACACCCTGCAGGAGTTCCGTGCGTCCGTCGGGGCTCCGTGGACATTCCTGTCCGATCCCGAACGAGTGGTGCAGAAGGACCTGGATATCCAGGAGTACACCGATCCCGAGAATAATCCGATGATTCCACACACGCTGGTTCTGAAGCCGGGCCTCATCATTCACCGCATTTACAACGGTTACTGGTTCTGGGGACGGCCATCGGTGGTCGATCTCTGGCACGACCTGCGCGCCGTGACAAGCGAGATCCGGCGGGACTGGGATCTGAGCGCTCCGGGGCTCCGCGAGGCGTGGGACGCGGGCGACCGATCGCCGTTTCACGGCTGGGACAAGGGTGAAAAAGCGCCCCCGGTTGGAGCGAAGAAGAAACACTGACCGGGGAGGCGGCAAGTCGCAAGCGCCGGGCCGGCACCTGCTGATTAATTCACTGGGCCACGATGCCTTCCGGCGCTTTCAGGCTTGTCGTGCATCGCCATTTTTCGACGTGCCGGGCTCAATTGCGTATCATGCATTCTAAGTGGCTGCCCCGGTTCCATCTCCGGAATCCTCTGACCTTGTGGGCTCCGTCCTGGTACTGATCCAGTTCGACGTCTGCGAAGAGTTCGGTCTTGATCGCCTGAAACAGATGGTGAGAGCCCGCACCGTGCCCAAACCAGGTATGAAGCAGCCGGCTCCGGCCTACGTCCGCTACCAGAGGCCGCCGGTCGTGGAACCGCTTGAACCATTGGTGCTCGAGACCGGCGAACAGCTCATGGGTGAGATCAAATATTACGACTACGGTGTAGTCAGCGTCGTCTTTCAATACTCCTTTGCGGGCGACTGGGATGCTCTCGTGCAACTGGCCAGTCGCTGGGTGTGGGACCTGGACTTCGCTCCCCGCGTCGAGCCCCTGGTCCGGAAGCAACTGGAGCGTGTCTCGGCAGCTATGATCAAGCCCTACTCACGCTGGCTCAGCGAGGACTATTTCATCTTTCACATCCGTGAGGCGGCCGGATCGCTTTCCGCGAACCAGTTGATTCAGGACTACGGGCGGCCTATCGCGCAGTTGGTGCGTGGAGATAGAACCCAGCTATCGGAAGGAGAGCGCTCCGAGGTGCTGCGGTCACAGATTTCCTATTATGCGAGCGACCTGGCCGTTATCGGGTGGAACGCCGCCTTTCTTTATGACACGCCTGCCGGAGCGGAAACCGCGATCCAGTTGCTCGAATACGCCAACTCGCAGCTGCTCGAATTCCGGCATTACGACGAGTTGCTGACGGATGTCCTGGCCGGTGTTTATGACTCTGTCGCGAGGAAGTCCGGTGCCCTGGCGCGCTGGCGGCTGGCAAAGTCGGCGACCAATCTCCATACGGTCCTTCTGGATGTGGTTGAGCTGACCGAACGCGCCGACAATGCCATCAAGTTTCTCAGCGATATGTTCGCTGCCCGCCTTTACCGATTGGCGGCGGCGAGAGTTGGGGTTCCCGATTACAAGGATCTCGTCGCCCAGAAGCTGAAAACCGCCGAGGAGTTGTACCACTACATGGTCGATCAGTTCAATCAAAGCCGTGCGTTCTTCCTCGAAGTAACGGTTGTGATCATTCTTCTGATCGAGCTTTTCTTTCTCTTCCGCGGCCGGCCATTCTGACGCGCAAGGCGCAGGCAATTCGGCAACCGTGCGCCACGGTAAAGCCGATTTCCTGCTGCGAGAACTCCGGCTCCGCCGCGAAGAAGGTTGTTGATCTGTTTCCGGGATATCGCTCATGATTTATGCTCGACCACGGGGGCGCAGAGAGCGCGGCGGCGCGCCGGAATACGCAGGGATTGCGGCGATTGTCTTTCCGCATCCGCAACTAGGCTGACGCAGTTATCCCACACCAAGAAGTACCTCGGAGCCTTCGGCGAGAACCTGCGACTGAAGACCGTCACGAAGTGAGGCGATGCTCGTCGCCTTGCTGAATAACCAGCCCTGGGCGTAGTGGACGCCGCGTTTGCGCAGGAACTCTGCCTGCGCTTCAGATTCGACACCCTCAGCGATCATGACCAGCTCGAGCGAATGGGCCATTTCAATGATATGGGGCACCACTTGGCTTGTTGCGCCGTCGATGCCTATGGTTTCGACAAAGGATTTGTCGATCTTGAGCACATCGAGTCCAAGGGTCTGCAGGCAGGAGAGGCTGGAG
Organism: Acidobacteriaceae bacterium; assembly: GCA_030037545.1. Taxonomy (GTDB): domain Bacteria; phylum Acidobacteriota; class Terriglobia; order Terriglobales; family Acidobacteriaceae; genus Telmatobacter. The sequence continues at coordinate 33,549 of JASHRF010000074.1, forward strand.
TAGCCAGTTCCGAAGTCATCGATCGCGACTCCGATGCCCCGTTCGCGAATCGCGGTGATCATGGTGCGCGACTCTTCACCCTGCAGGAAGTGCCGCTCCGTGGCCTCCACCAGCAGGTTGCAGGGTCGAGCGTGACCAAAGTTGATCATGAACTCGAGCAGATCCAGGGTGTGAAAGGAAAGAAGGTCGGGACCGGAAAGATTGAGGCAGATACGGAACTCTGGATCGATTCTGAGCAGGGTGGGGAGATCCATGGCGACGATCTCAGCTACGCATTCGGTGATGAGCGTTATTACGCCGCTCTCCTCGGCTAAGGGAATAAAGTGGTCAGGCGGCACTAGTTGGCCGCTGCGCCGCCAGCGCACCAGCGCCTCAGCCCCAACCCAGCGGCCGGTTGCCAGGTTCACGATGGGTTGATATTCGACAATGAACTCCTTGCGCTTTGCGGCGCGGCGAAGTGCGGTGGGGAGCGAAAGGCTGGCGCGGTAGATGTGGACGACGGCCCAGGCGAGGGCGCAGGCGCAAAGCAGCGGCGGAATGATGATGAACGCGAAGGGACGTAGCTGCCGCCGCACGTAGACGCTGGGAATGGCGGCCGCCGCAGCAGTATCGGCCTGCTGTGCCCGGACCTCGGAGACCACATAGCCACCGTCAAGGAACGTCGTCGAACTCCCCTTGGGGATATTTCTGAGCCAGGAAGAGTCAATTCCGCCATTTGCGGTTGCGACTATCGTGTGCTTGGGCTGCGAAGGGACGAAGATACCGACGGACACATCCGGCGCTCCAGCCGGCAAGTCTGCCTCGAGAGAAGAGTCGACGACAAATGCGAAGCCGCCTTTCGCGACGACTAGCAGGGGGTGAGTTTGCGCCTTGAAAATCCAAACATTGTATCGTTCCTCGGCGCCGTACTCAGTGGTGAGGTCGGCGGGCCCAATATCGATGGGTTCCGTGGTGCCGAGCGAAGAGCAGGTGAGTTGGTTGCCGGAGATGCGGGCCATGGCCTGAATGTAGTACGAGGTAACGGCTAGCTCCCGCATCAGGGCGATTTCCTCGGGAGAACAGGGCGGGAATTGCGCCGCGTTCAGCAGGTTGTAGGCGTCATTGAGCTGGTTTGCCGCCTCCTCGCTGCGGCGCACAAGATCGCTTGCGTAGCCTTGGACCCTGGATTCCTCGTTAGCCAGGGCGTCGCTCCAGGCGACCTGGATGGAGATCCAGATGGGCGCCACAACGGCGACCGAACCGACAGCGAAGGCGATTGCAACCCCAGAGGAGTGGCGCATTTTTTCTCAATTGGGCCCTAAACGGGTGCAGATTGGTATTCCTTGCCGCCTGCTCCTCCGGCCTACAACAACACGCATCGAGCCGTGATTAGGAGGCGGCCAAGCCCGGCACCATGGCAAGAAAGGCGATCACAAAATAACCGACCCAGTTAACGATGCCACCGGCGAATCCACAAGGCCTCGCCCTGCAGCGACGGCAAGGTACGCCCGGCGTGGAAACCAATCCGAACGCAAGTTACCTGAAATGATATTTCACCTTAACTCGTGGGTCCGGCATGCAACGAAAGGGTCAGTTCGCCTGTTACTAAGGTACTGAAGGGTCCCGACCGTACTAGCCGCCACCAGACTGCGCCGTAGTGCCGCCCGATCACCCATGGAGCAGCACCTGAGGGCACCCCCGCCTGGGACTCGCCGGCGCCTCTACATGCAGCGCCTCCAAGAATCCGTCGAGCAGCGGCGCCGGGCCTGGCTTGTCAATTGCCAAGCTGGTCATCATTGATCGAATCGGTGGGAAGATCAGGCTCGACGAAGTAAAGCAAAGAGCACAGTGTGTCATCGAACTTCCTCTGCTTCCCTGAGCGGGATACTATTTGTGAGGGCAGGCAGGTGCGCGCTAAGAAGCCGCGCCTGAATCATGGTGCTAGGGCCTGTTAACACTAGTGGGGTGGATGGCGTTGCCAGCCAAAATCGGGTCAGACGAGGCGGAGGACGACGGCTGTGGCGGACCCACCGCCTGGGACGACAACGAAGTATGACCCGATTTTGGCTGCAACCCGCAGGGGCAGGGCCGATTTCCCCAATTTCGTTGTCGCTCGTCGCCAGCAGACACCCGGTATGCGTCGCTCCTCGCTCCTGGAACTCGGAAAAATCGGCTCCTGTCGCCGCCACCCCACTAGTGTTAACAGGCCCTAGAACCACGAACATTCGCGGTCTGCCCGTTCTCAAAGGCGATACCCTGGGGCACTCAGGCTTTGGCGAGGGCAGAACTTCAGCCGAACAAGTTGTCGATTTTTTCTCTGAGCGCGGCGACTTCAGCGCGCAGCCCGGCGACCTCCTGCTCCAAATGCGCAATGCGCTCGTCGCGGTCTGCCGCGCCGGACGCATCGGCCGGTTCGCCCGCAGGCGCAAACGCAATTCCATCTGCCGGCCCGCAGAGCAGATGCGCGTAGCGCGACTCCTTGGTTCCCGGCTGGCGCGGCAAAATGGCGGCCAGCGGCGGCTCTCGCTCCATCAGCTTCTGCAATCCGGCCAACACGTCGGAAATCTCGTCGAAGCGATGCAGGCGCTCGCTGCGTCCGCGCAGCTCTCCGGGCGTTTGCGGCCCGCGCAACAACAGCACGCATACCAGCGCCGATTCGGCGCGGCTGAAGTTGAAAGCCTCGCCCAGCCGGTGCTCGTACTTCGTCACCCGGCCGTCGGCGGAGCGCGCCCGGCCGGCGAGTTGCTTGTCTTCAAGGCCGTGCAGCGCCTGGCGCACGTCATCCTCGTCCAGGTTCATCACCGGCTCGCGATTGGAACGCTGATTGCACGCGTTCACCAGCGCATTGAGTGAAAGCGGGTAATACCCGGGGGTGGTCACTTCCTTTTCAATCAACGCGCCCAGCACGCGGGCTTGCGCAGAAGTGAGAACGATTGGGCCGGCCGGGATCATGAATCTATTTTTGCATCCTGTCGCAGCCAGGTGTGCCGGCTCCGGCCTCATTGCTGTTGAAGCGGGCTATGTTCAGCCACCCGGGCGCGACTGGCGCTTGCGCGGCCCGGCGCAACCTTTCCATGAGAAAAGTCTCTAATTCACTGGAGACTTGCCTGCATGAGTAACGCTCAAGGTTATGCTCCTTCCCCGCCTCCATCCGCTCTCAAGCTCAAAACTGTTATTTTCGCAACCGACTTTTCCGACTGCTCAGAGAATGCGGGCAAATACGCTGCCGTGATGGCGCGGCATTTCGGCGCCCAACTTCTGGTAGCGCATACCTTTGTGCCCACGCAGGCGGCCATGGAAGTGGAAGAGGAACTTCGTGGCGTGAAAAGCGAGCTGCGCGCGGAATTGACGGCGGCGCTCAAGCGCGAGACGCAGCGGCTGAGTGCAGGGGTGCGATCGAGCAGCGCGGAGTTACTGGAGGGCGATCCCGATCACCAGATTCCGCGATTGGCGCGCCGCCATGAACCCGCGCTGATTGTGCTGGGCACAGAGGGCAGAGGAAACATGGGCCGTGCGGTTCTTGGCTCCACGGCCGAGAAGATTCTGCGCTCGACAAGCGGTCCCGCGATGACCGTGGGGCCGCATGTGCCGCCCTGCTGCAAGAGCGATCCGCCGATCCGGCGCGTGCTTTATGCCACTGGCCTTTCGCCCCAGGCGGCGCGTGGAGCGGCGTACGCCGTGGGCATGGCGCAGGCCTTCCATGCCGAAATCGATGTGCTGCACGTGATCCATCCTGACGATGTGGCGGAGCCGGACACGCTTGCCACGGTGCGGAGGCGCTTTGAAGCTGAATTGGAGGCCATGGTTCCGCATCATGCGGGAGCCATGGCCGAGCCGTATGCCGTGATGGCTACCGGAGTCGCGCACGTACGCATTCTCGAGCACATCCGCAAGCGCTCCAGCGATCTGCTGGTCCTGTCCCTGCACCGCAGCTCGCACCTGTGGCTGGAGTCGCGGCTCTCGGGGGCCTTCCACATCATTGCCGCGGCTGCCTGTCCGGTGTTGACGATCATCAGATAAGGATTTACGGCCTCCCACGCTTTTCGCGATGAGACTGCGACACAGAAGGATACATGGGCTGGGCGGCCTCTTGAGCCGGCTGTCCTTTGCGCGGGCGCAAAGTATCCTCGTCAAGTTACTCCGATGGCATCACCGGCAGGTCAATGAAGCTGGCATCGCCGGGCGTGTGCCAGATGCGCTGTGTGGCCTTCTTATAATCCTCCGGCTGGGCGTCGAAGATGTTGGCCACGTAAGTCTGCGGGTTGCGATCGTAGAGCGGGAACAGCGTGGACTGCACCTGCACCATGATGCGATGGCCGGGCTCGAAGACGTGATTCACCATGGGCAGGCCGAACTGGTAGAGCAGCGGCTTGTCGGGCGGTATCGGCTCGGGATGCTCAAAGCTGGTGCGGTAGCGCCCGCGAAAAATGTCGGTGGCAATGGGCAGCTCGTAGCCGCTCATGTCGCGATCGTAGGCGTCCTCGCCGGGAAATACGTCGATGAGCTTCACCGCCCAGTCGCTGTCTGTGCCCGATGTCGATGCATAGAGGTGCACAATGGGCCTGCCCGCCAGCCGCACCGGCGCGGTCAGCACGTCGGTTTCGAAGGTCAGCACGTCGGGACGGCCGTCGACGAAGCGCTGATCGTGAACCAGCCAGGTGCGCCAGGCATTGTGATCGCTCTCGGAATACGGACGCGGCGAAAAGGGCACGGGCTTGGCAGGGTCGGAGACGTATTGATCGTACTCGCCGTGTTCGCCCTTCGGTCCGGCCGCCGGCGCGTCAAACGAAAGCTTGCCGTCCGCCGCCAGGTACAGCGGCTTCGATTGGTACTCGCACCCCTGGTCGCAGCTCAACGGCCATTTGTCGTAACGATCCCAACGGTTCTCCCCGGTGTTGTAAATCCACGCTTGCGGCAGGTCCGCCTTGGGCCCATCCTTCAGATACTGATTGAAGAACTGGAGCACTGCTTTGCGGTATTGGAGCGTGGTGTCGCCCATCCAGGCGAGCGGTCCCAGCGTCAAGCCCTTGGCGTTGATCTGGCTGTGCGACCACGGACCCATCACCAGGAAATTCATGTCGTGGTTCGTGTCTTTGGGTACCAGCGCTTCATAGCAGTGGTTGGCGCCCCACATGTCTTCCTGATCCCACAGCCCCTGCTCCCACAGCACCGGCACTTTGAGCGGAACTTTCGCGATCAATTTATCCAGCGCCTGGTCCTGCCAGAATTTGTCGTAGGTGACATGATCGTGGATTTGCCGGTAGTAAGGCAGGTTTTCAATGCCGCCGTATTGCGCGAATGCGCCGGCCGAGCCGGCTTCAAGAAAATTCGTGTAGTCGTCGTCGTTGAGGCGCGGGATGGGTTGGCCCGCGCCGTGCTGCTCGGTCTGCTCGGCAATGTAGTCCAGGCTGCCGGGCTCGCGGAATGCGCCGTAGTGGAACCAGTCGTCGCCCATCCAGCCATCGACCATGGGGCTTTCGGGCGCGGCAACTTTGAGCGCGGGATGCGGATCGAGCAGCGCCATCACCACGGTGAACCCCTCGTACGATGAGCCGATCATGCCCACCTTGCCATTGGACTCGGGAATATTCTTCACCAGCCAGTCGATGGTGTCCCAGGCGTCGGTCGTGTCGTTGGGCCCGTTGGGATTGAGCGGCCCGGTAGGCGGCGGAGTCATCACGTACTCGCCCTCGGAGCCGTACTTGCCGCGCACGTCCTGAAAAACGCGGATGTAGCCGGCCTTCACAAACTCGTCGTCGCCCAGCGGCAGCGCGTCGAGCATGTACGGCGATTCCGCGGACTGCAGGCGCCTCGCGGCGTTATAAGGCGTGCGCGTGAGCACGATAGGCGCATCATGCGCGCCTTTCGGAATCGCAATCACCGTGTACAGCTTGACGCCGTCGCGCATGGGGATCATGACTTCGCGCTTGGTGTAGTTGTAATCCGTGTGCGGCGGCGTAAAGTGCGGCGGAATATCGGGCGTGGTGGCCGGTAGCGGAGCAGAATTGGCTTGGCCAAAGAGCGCAGGCGAAAGAGCCAGGACAATGACAGCAACAGCGGAGCGGCACAGCGAAGGCATGGGATCTTTTCCTCCGGAACCGAAGATGATGGAATTACCCGAGTCTCAGCGCAGCATCGGCCGGGCAGGATGCGCGCGGGGGAAAGTCTTGCGAATACAACGAAGTATATCAAAGGGACAAAAACGTAACGGACCCATAAGCCGGACCCCGGCAGGGCAATCGCGCTTCAAAAAACCAGCCATCCTGTTGAAGGACTCCTCTTCTTCGCTTTGCCTGGACTGCACCCCTAAAGTGAGACAAATTGTATCTTGACAGTTTGCAGGGAATGAAGGAACTGCAAATGAGTCAGGAATCGAAGCATCGAAAGTTCAGTAAAGAGTTCCGCGAGTCGGCGCTACGCCGCCTGGGGCTGACGCCGAACGTGGCGCAGCTGTGCCGGGAGCTGGGCATCTCGCGCCAGCTTTTGTACCAGTGGCGGGACAGCGCGCGGCGTCAGCAGCAGGAGCATTTTCAGGATGCCGCGCGGCGGCTGCGCCAGGAAAATGCTCAGCTCAGGAAGGCGCTGCTGAAGAGGGCGTTGGAAGTGGATTTTTTGAAGGCTGCCGGAGTTCTTCGCCACACCGCTACCGGTTGTGGCGAAACGGCATCTGGGGAGCGATCCGCGAACTGATGCCGAGCGCAGACAGCCTTGGGATAGAGCCGATGTGCCGTCTGGCCCAGGTCAGCCGCGCCTGATTCTACCGATTTCTCCAACCCCGCTATCCCGGCGAGGAAGAGATGGAAGTGCGCAACGCCATCCACGAGATCGTGCTGGAGCATCGCCGCCGCCACGGCTACCGGCGCGTCGCGGCCGAGTTGCACCGCCGCGGCATGCGTGTCAACCACAAGCGTGTCCTGCGGATGATGCGCGAAGACAACCTGCTGGGCATCGAGCCCAAAGCCTTCCTCGCCACCACCGACTCTGGCCACGACCAGCCGATCTACCTGAACCTGGCCCGGCGCATGAAGCCGACTGCCATCAATCAGTTATGGGTGGCCGACATCACCTACATCCGGCTGCGCCAGGAGTTCGTCTACCTGGTCCTAGCCCTAATACTGTTCACTTAAGTATCCGGATGGCTTCGCTGATGTCGAGGCGGGGCAAGGGTTTGCCGTGTCGCGGACGCAGGGGAAAGTTGCTCATCTTGCGTTTGACGCCACGGGGATTGCGCCGGCTGCGGCTGGAGACCACACGTTCTTCGAGAATCTCGTCGAGAACGGCGTCATGAAAGGCTCTCTTGTTCCGAGGGG
>JASHRF010000075.1 GCA_030037545.1 Acidobacteriaceae bacterium
GGAGGTATCCCGATGAACGGCATCAAGACCACCGTCCTTCTCACACTTCTTACCATGCTGCTCGTCCTGGCTGGCGAATACTTCGGCGGCGGGAACGGCATGATCCTCGCCTTCGTCATTGCCGTGGCCATCAACTTCACCAGCTACTTTTATTCCGACCGGATCGCGCTGGCCATGTACCGCGCCCAGCCGGTCACGCGCGAGCAATTGCCGCGCGCCTATGAAGTTGTGGAGCGGCTCACGCAGCGCGCCGGCCTGCCCATGCCCAAAATCTACGTGATTCCCACCGACTCGCCCAACGCCTTTGCCACCGGCCGCAATCCCCGCCACGCCTCCGTCGCCGTCACCCACGGCATCCTGGTGCTGCTCAACGACGAAGAGCTCGAAGGCGTGCTGGCCCACGAGTTGAGCCACGTGCGCAACCGCGACATCCTCACCAGCTCCATTGCCGCCACGCTCGCCGGAGCCATCACCATCCTGGCCCGCATCGGCTTCTGGTTTGGAGCCTTCGGCGGCATGGGTAGTGGACGCGGCGACCGTCGCGGCGGCGGCCTGGGCGCGCTCTTCATGCTCCTGCTGGCGCCCTTCGCTGCCATGCTCATCCAGCTCTGGGTTTCGCGCACCCGCGAGTACGAGGCCGATGCTTCCGGCGCGCATCTCACCGGCAATCCCTACGCCCTGGCCAGCGCGCTCGAAAAGATTTCTGCCGTGAGCCGCCAGGTGCCGCTGCTGGCCTCGCCGGACAACGCGCATCTGTTCATCGTCGCTCCGCTGCTCTCCGGCGAGACGTGGGCCAACCTCTTCTCCACGCACCCGCCCATCCAGAAGCGTATCGAGCGTCTCATCGGCAGGCCGTCGGTGTATGGACGATAGTTCGCGGTTCGCGGCGCGAAGCCATCGGCTTTAGCATTATTTGCCATACGCGACCGCCACGCTGATAACATTGCATACCAATCACTGGGATCGACGGAAAATCAACGGAAGCAATCGCACCCGGCCATCTTCTATGAACTGAGAACCGTCCTTATGAAAACCCTCCTGCGCACCATTCTCTATCTCGCGCTCATCGTCTGGCTGGGCGCGGAGATTTTCTTCCCCGCCGTGGCAGCGGTCACCTTCACTACGCTCATGCCCAACGTTCATGCGGCGGGGACGATCGTGGGCGCGCTGCTGCGCATTCTGCATGGAATGGGGCTGGTTTCAGGCTTGGTAGCCATGGCCGTGCTGGCCCTTGCGCCCGCGCTGCGTATCTACAATCCGCGTGCGGTGCTGGCGCCTATGGCGCTGCTGCTGATCATGATCGGCTGCACCGTCTATTCGCAGTTCGGCATCATTCCCGCCATGGAGCGCGACCGCATCGCCGTGGGCGGCACCGTCAACCCGGCCGACACCGCCAACCCCAACGTCGCCGACTTCAACCGCCTGCACAACCGCAGCGAATCTGTGGAAGAAGCGATTCTGCTCCTGGGCGTAGCCACGGTAGTGCTGGTGGCCTGGGCGGAGACGCGGAAACCGGCCAGCTAGTTTTTCATTGCTTAAAATTCTCGCCGGAACTGGGTGCCCCACCCTCGGCGCGTTTCTTTTTCTGCACCGAGAGTGGGGCCACGCTCAGAGCCGATCTCGATCCAAGCAGCCCCGCCTCAGTTCCTCAGATCTCGTCCGCCGACGGCCCATACGCACCCGGAACCTTGGCGCCGAGCAACCTCAAGTAAACGCCCATCTGCGCGCGGTGGTGAATCATGTGGCTCATCACCATCTCCCGAAACACCTGGTGCCGCGGACTGTCGATGAACTTCTGCCCCGCATAGATAAATTGCCAATTCTGATCCCACTTCTCCGGCGTGGTGGCTGCGAGCGCCGCGTGGACCGCCGGCAGTTTCTGATCGAACTTCTTCAGGATTTCTTCTGTGCTGGTGGGCACGAACGGCTCCCACTTGTGGTCAGGCCCGAATTCCAGCTTGTCCTTGAGCAGGGAATCGACAGCCCAATCGCCGGCAAAATCGGTAAGGTGTCCGGCCAGCCGTCCCAGGCTCATGGATTTGGGATGGGGTTTGAAGTTGAAGTCGGCGTCGCCAGGGATGGCTTCGAGCATCTTGCGGGTTTTGGCGATCTCCCGGTCGTATTCGGCAACCAGGTCCTTCTGATAATCCATCGGTTAACCTCCTCGTGGTACGAAAACGAGCATAACCGATTTCGCTCGAAAAGGCGAAGAAAAAGCGATAAATTTTGCTCCAGCTATCGGAATCGCGTCGACTCAAACGCCGATGTAAACGCCTCCGGCCAGCCGCGTGCCCCGTCGGCCGGCTCCGGCGCGCCCTGCGGCGGAACATCCACCGGCAGCGGCAGCACCGGAACCGGCGCCGCGTCGATCTCCAGATAGTTTCCGTGGTTAAAATTCCAGCCGTCGGGAATCTCAAACGGCGGCGCAAAGTTCGACGGCCAGGTTTTAACTGGCCCGCAGTGCCCGATGGCCGCGCGCCACCACGGGTGCCCCACGTCAATGATGCCGGCCACAAAATTGCCCAGCGGAAACAGGTGCGAAAGCACCGTGTCCTTCTTCGACGCCAGCACGGCAATGGCCTCGGCCCTCTCCGCCGCGCCCGCAAACTCCTTGCTAAGGCAATCGTCGTCAACGGCCCCCGCCATCAAATTGAGCCGGCGCACCGGCAACTGCATTTTCTCAATCGTCGCCAGCACCACGCGCGCCCCCAGGCTGTGCGAGGCGAAAGAAACGCTGGCAGCATCCTGAAAATTGGCGTCCAGAAATGGCGCCAGCAGTGCGCCGGCCTGGTCGGCGATCTTGGGCTCGTCGGGATAATCCAGCCCGTGCGCCCACACCGAATCGCCCGGCCACAGCAATCCCACAAACGCCGACGGAGCGGGCAATCGCAGCAGGCTCTCCCAGTTCGACAGGCTGGCAATGCCGGCAGCCCGGTCCACGTTGAAGCCGTGCGTGGCAATGAGCACGTGCCGTCCGCGAATCTGGGCCTGCAGGCTGCCCAGCGGCAGGCTCACATAATCGGCCGAGCTGGTGCCCTGGTTCACGTTCACCTGCTTGGCCAGGTCGCCGCCCACCGGCGCATAGCGCACATCCAGAAATGCGGTCATGCCTTCTTCACCAGTTGCATGGTGTTCACGGCCGTAGCCAGCGCGGTGGACAGATCCTTGGCGATGGGAGCCAGCGGCGTGGCAATAATGCCGATCAGCAACGCCGCGCCGAAGTGCTTCCCGTCCACGGGCCCAACCACCAGCCAGCCCGCCAGCGCCAGGATCACGGCAATCAGCGCCGCATAGCCGCGCGTGCGGTTGCGGTAGATCTGGTCGGCGCGCTGGTAGCACTCGTCCAGCATGGCCGTCACGATGAGATCGAAGCGCGACCAGGCATCGCTCTGCGCTTGCACGAGCGGCGTTCCGGAGACGATTGCGGTTGCCACCTCGGTCAGCGAAGCGGGGTCCACGTTGGTGGCGTCGGCTACCTTCTCGGCGTTGCCGGGGCTCAGATGAAGCTTGATCAGCGATTTGGCAATGGCCTTTTGGCTATCGAGATCCTGGCCGTTGATCCAGTTCGATTCCAGCGTCTGAAGGATCCTGACATGAGGAAGTGTGTTGATGGGCGGCTTGGCCGCAGCACCGCCTTGAGCGGGTTCCGGCGGTGTGAGGGCCGCAACTGTTCGCTGAATCCCGCTCAGCCCGATGCGATTAATGGCCTTGACGGCCGGCTTCAGCGCTTCCAGCAGCCCGAACGCCGCGGTGCCCAGTCCGCCAATGGCGCCGATCATGGCGCCCAGGTTGTTTGCAAGGTCAGATGCCATGGTTTTCTTCTCCGTTCGAGTAGTGCGCAAGCCCGGGGGAAAAAGAACTGCAAAGGGAGAGATTCTCTATCGCTCCGCTGTCACCGGAATCAGCGCTGCCCGAAGACAAACCGGTTGCCCAAATCGGGTTTTGAAAGGGCCCGACCACCCGCGTCAGCGCGTCGCGGGCCGCTAAAGCCAGCAAACGCGGTGCGGGCTTTAGCCCCTGAGGCCGATCTCGCCGATGCGCTCAGCTCCAGGCACAGCCGCGTAAAAGTTCAGCCCCCGGGATTGTCTGCAACCATACACCGCCGGAATTAAGCGGTAAAGATTTTTTTGCGCGCCGCGAGTCGCCTGCCTCCCGCTTTAAGAGTCCCAGTTCACGGCATCACCGCCGGAAGCTCGATCGACACCAGCGTTCCCCGCCCCGGATTGCTCACCACCTCAAACCGGGCGCGGTCTCCGTACAGCACCTCCAGCCGTTCCTGCACATTTTTGATTCCGATGCCCGCGCCGCTCGATCGCCGCAGCTCCGATACCGGCCGCGGCCCGATCCCAATTCCGTCGTCGGCCACTTCAATCAAGATCCTGTCGCCGGCAATACGGCTGCGCACCGTCACCGTGCCCCCGTGAATGCGCGGCTCCAGCCCGTGCTTGATGCTGTTCTCAATCAGCGGCTGCAGCAGGATGCTGGGCACCATCACCTCCAGCGTCGCCGGATCGATCTCCTTCTCCACGCGCAGCTTGTCGGCGCCGAACCGCACCACCTCGATATCGAGATAGTCGTCGGTGAATCTGAGTTCCTCGCGCAGCGGCACGTAGCTGCCGTGGTCGCGCAGCAGTGCGCGCAGAATGTTGGCCAGCTTCACCGTCATCTCCCGCGCCATCTCCGGCTGGCTGCGCACCAGCGAGGCAATGGAGTTGAGCGTGTTGAACAGGAAATGCGGATTGATCTGCCGCTGAAGCGCATCCAGCCTTGCTTCCAGGAGCAGGCGTTTCTGTTCTTCCAGGCTCATCTCCGTGCGCAGCGCGTTCCACACCTTCAGCGCCACGCCCACCGTGACCGGCGCCATCAGGCATACAAGTGCGCGTAGCCACGGCGCCGTCGCCAGCAGCGCAAACAGCCGTCCCGGAAAAGCGCGTGCGATCCACACCCGGCACGCCTCCGCAAAGGCAATGGCAAACAGCATCAGGAACTGCGGGTCCAGCCGTGGCCGCCGCAGGTTCCGCCGCACCCAGCGGTACAGGCCCAGATCGATGAACGGCGTGAACGACCACACTTCTTCTTTTTTGACAAATCGCCCCAGCCACCCCGCCAGCAGCCCCACCACCACATCGAACGGCAGCGCCAGAAACTCGCGGTGAACCTCGGCCGGAATCGACAGCACCACCCCGCTCAGCATGGCCCAGCCGGGACCGACGAGCAGCCCCAGCAGGATGATGGTTTCAAACGAAATATCGGCGGCCAGGAAATTCGGCACCGTAATCCGGATCCACACGCCCAGCGTAAGCGGCACCAGGAAAAACGCCAGCAGCGCCAGCGTCTGCGCCGGCCGCCGCTGCTCGGCAAAGAACAGCCGCCGGAAGCTGGAAGCCCGCGCCAGAATGCTGGCCAGCGAAGCCACCACCCCCAGCTTCACCAGCATCGTGATCAGAATGAGCCTGTCGGTCACGTCACAATTACTCTACAGCTTCAGTCGCAGGTAAATCGTGCCGTCCGGTCCATCACTGCGCTCGAAGCCGATGCGGTCATAAAGCGCCAGCGCTTCCCCCATCACCGGCAACGAGTCTCCGATCAGTTCCGTATAGCCCGCGGCGCGGGCCTCGCCAATGAGCCACTCAACCAGCGTACGGCCAACGCCCCGGCCGCGAAACTCCGGCCGCACAAAAAGCCGCTTAGCCTCGGCGCGCCTCTCCTCAACCGGCCGCAGCGCAATGCAGCCAGCCGGCTGCGGAATGCGTCCAGGTTCACTGTGGACCCATGCAATGGCCAGTCTGCCGCGCGGCGGCGCATACTTGCCCGGCAGCGTGGCGAGCTCATCGGCGAAGTTCTGGAAGCAGGGCGTAAAGCCGAAGGACTCCCAATACAACCGGAAGAGCGTATTGACGACACTGAGGGCTCCCGGGCCATCGGCGGGCTCGATTGTGGCGAAGCGGTCCATGGATGGTCCCATTGTGACATGGGCAGAACCCTCGCCTCCGGCCTATCTTCGCGCATCGCTGAGTCGGTTCTCGCATGATCCTCCTTGACAGATTTGCCATTGTAAGCAAAAATGATTACGCATGAACAGCGGCGAGCTTAAGCGCTGGCTGGCCAAACAGGGTGTCACGTTCGGAAGCCAGACAGGATCGCACCTCAAAGCTTCCTATCGGGGTCGCCAATCGATCCTGCCGATGCACGGCAAGAAGGAACTTCCGAAGGGTTTGGTCGCCAATATCAAAAAATAGCTCGGCCTCAGCGACAAGGAGTAACCATGCGCGGCTATCCTGTGAATCTCCGCAAAGACGGCAAGTTCATCACCATCAGCTTCCCCGATATTCCCGAGGCTCATACTTTTGGGAATACTCGCGAACACGCCCTCCAAATGGCGAAGGAGGCGCTGGAAACGGCGATGGAGTTTTATTTCGACGATCAGCGTCCGGTCCCAATTCCCTCTCGGCCCAAGCGCAACCAGGCAGTCGTGGAGCTGGCTCCGAGTGTCGCGGCCAAGGTGCTGCTGCTCAACGAAATGCTGCGCCAGAAAGTGCGCCCGGTCGAGCTGGCGCGGCGCATCGGCGTCACCCGGCAGGAAGTGAACCGCCTCACGAACCTAAAGCACGCCACCAAGATCGACCGCATTGACGCGGCGCTCAGGGCTTTGGGGAAGCGGCTCTATCTTGACGCGGCGTGAGTGGCTCCGACAGGAGAGACCCGACGGGCTGGTGGTGAAGCAGGCCCTGGTGAGACGCGCCCATGCCGCGATAAGTCTGCGTCACGGATGGCATCCTTGATGGTGTTTGAATAGGTCTCAAGAAATATGGGTACGCCAGCACCCGCCTGCCGGCCCGAACGGCCAAGGAGCTATTAGTATGGGTCACCCGGCGGCGCCTTAAAAGGTGAAGCCATCTCTCCCGTAGGGAGGGTCGAGAATAGCCCAGGATGAAATCCTGGGCTGGCGACATAATCCAGCCCCCCGCCCCGTAGGGCCGGCGCGAAACTTGGTTCGTCTGGTTAGTTCGATTTAGGATTTTGCCTAACATGGCCCATACATATTGTTCGTCGCTGTTTCATTGCGTCTTTTCGACAAAAGAGCGCCGCAAGTTGGGCTGAACCAGGTGGTCGCAACAGTGGCGTATATTGCCGGGCAGCAGGAGCATCATCGCAAGCGGGATTTTCAAGTGGAGTATGTTGCATTTTTGAAGAAGCACAAGATTGAATACGACCCGCGGTATGTGTGGGGGTGACCGTCGTTCGCGCCGGCCCTACGGGGCGGCGGTGTTGTTGGCGCCAGTTTCCCAGGATTTCATCCTGGGCTATTTTCGATTCGTCCCTCCGGGACGAAGACGGTGGTGCGGGCAGTGGTTCATCCCACCCTAAAGGCAAAGAACGCGTTTAAGACGGGCACCCGACTGTTTTCGGGCGCGGCGAAGGCGGCGATTGGTCGGATCCTTGCTCAAGCAATCGCGAATTTCTCCTGCAAGTCTTTCGTGAGTATCGTTGCGATCTCCTTCTTGATTTCGGTTTTCGCTGGTTTGTTGCTCAGCTTGCTAAAAAGGTGACCATATGTTCACAAAGGCACCATGCAATCGCCTCTTGAAACTGTTCAGGCGCAATTCCGAGGCACCCCAATAAGCTGGCAATCAGGGACTTATATAGCTCGTCCTCGCAGGATCTTTTCATAGCTGATCGAATATCGATTTTCGCCGATTAAGACATTAGAACACCAGAGATTTAGGTAGAAAAGACCTGGCCGCTGATTCTCCTAATATTCGCCTATCTCGTATAATTTTGGCCATGGACTTCCAGCTCGTCACCACCTACAAGCCGCGCGGCGACCAGCCGCGCGCCATCGACGAGCTTGTCCAGGGACTCGCCGCCGGCGAAAAGCACCAGGTGCTGCTCGGCGTGACCGGCTCCGGCAAGACCTTCACCATGGCCAAGGTGATTGAGCAGTCCAACCGGCCGGCGCTGATCCTGGCCCACAACAAAACTCTCGCCGCCCAGCTCTACCACGAGTTCAAACAGTTCTTCCCCTCCAACGCGGTCGAGTACTTCGTCAGCTACTACGACTACTACCAGCCCGAAGCCTACATTCCCGCCGGCGACCTGTACATCGAGAAAGAAGCCACCGTAAACGAGGAGCTGGACAAGCTGCGCCTCTCGGCCACGCGGAGCTTGTTCGAGCGCCGCGACTCCATCATCGTCAGCTCGGTAAGCTGCATCTACGGCCTGGGCTCGCCGGAAGCCTATTACGGCATGTTGCTGCTGCTCGAGAAAGGCCAGCGCATCAGCCGCAAAGACATCACCCGGCGTCTGGTCGAAATCCTCTACGAGCGCAACGACACCGATTTCCGCCGCGGGACGTTCCGCGTGCGCGGCGACGTGATCGAGGTCTTCCCCACCTACGACGAGAGCGCGTACCGCATCGAGCTCTTCGGCGACGAGATCGAGTCGCTATCCCAGATCGACCCGCTCTTCGGCACGGTCAAACAAAAGTACTCGCGGCTGCCGATTTATCCCAAGAGCCATTATGTCGTCCAGCCGGAACGCAAGGCCGAAGCGATTGATTCGATCGTGAAAGAGCTGAACGAGTGGGTGGCGCAGCTTGAGGCCGAAGGCCGCATGGTTGAGGCGCAGCGCGTTCACCAGCGCACGCGTTTCGACCTGGAGATGATCAAGTCCATGGGCTACTGCCACGGCATCGAGAATTACTCGCGGCATTTTTCCGGACGCCTGCCCGGCGAACCGCCGCCTACGCTTCTCGATTATTTTCCGCGCGATTTCTTGCTCTTTGTGGACGAGAGTCACGCTACGATTCCCCAGGTTCATGGCATGTGGCACGGCGACCGCAGCCGCAAGCAGACGCTCGTCGACTACGGCTTCCGCCTGCCTTCGGCCATGGACAATCGCCCTTTGAAATTCGACGAGTTCGAGAACCGCGTCGGCCAGGCCATCTATGTTTCGGCCACGCCCGGCCCGTACGAGCTCACGCGCTCGGCCGGCGTCGTGATCGAGCAGGTGATCCGCCCCACCGGCCTCGTCGATCCCGAGGTCGAGATTCGCCCCGTCAAGGGCCAGATCGACGATCTGCTGGCCGAGATTCGCGACCGTGCCAAACGCCATGAGCGTGTGCTGGTGACCACGCTGACCAAGCGCATGGCCGAAGATCTGGCCGGCTACTACACCGAGGTTGGCGTGCGCTGCCGCTACATGCACTCCGAAATCGAAACCCTGGAGCGCGTCAAGTTGCTGGCCGGCCTGCGCAAGGGCGAGTTCGACGTGCTCATCGGCATCAACCTGTTGCGCGAGGGCCTCGATCTGCCCGAGGTTTCCCTGGTCGCCATCCTGGACGCCGACAAGGAGGGATTTCTGCGTTCCGCCGGCTCGCTGATTCAGACCATGGGCCGCGCCGCGCGCCACGTGGAGGGCCGCTCCATTCTCTACGCCGACACGGTAACCGATTCCATGCGCCGCGCGAGGGACGAAACCAACCGCCGCCGCGAAATTCAGCGCGCCTATAACCAGGAGAATGGAATTACGCCGCAGTCCATCATCAGCCGCGTTGACATGGGCCTGGCGCAGATTCTCAAGGCCGAGTACGGCGAAGTGGCGGAGGAGGAAGCTGAAGGAATGCCGGAGTTCACCAGCCAGGAGCAATTGGACGCTTACATCGCCAAGCTCGAGACCGAAATGCGCGAGTCGGCGAAGAAGTTCGAGTTCGAAAAAGCCGCGCGCCTGCGCGATTCGATCAAGGATCTGCGGGAAAGAGAGTTCCTCTTCGGCTAAGGACCTTTCAAGTTACCCAGAAAAACCGCCGAATGACCCGCTGAGTTCGGCATGAACAATACCGGGGTTACAGTTTCAAGGCGTGGGTTAGAATTTCGTCAGTTGCGGGGAATCCTGGCCTGCGGCTTCCGCAATGTAGCCTGACCGGACGCAACTCTTCATCCGCCGCAATTCATAGATCAACTACAGTCCTATTTCACAGGCGCCGTAGCGCCGCTTTTCGGCAATGCGCAAATCTCCGGATCGACCGCCTTGTTCACCTCGAATTGATTCACGGTAATGTCCAGCGAGTAATGCCCGCCAAAATCCACGCTCATGGCATAGGGCGTCATAAACCCCGCGTCCGTCTTCCGGTAATCGGAGAAGCTGGTCGTTACGTCCACGTCCTGATCTTGGATCTTACCCTTGAAATTCATTGACTTGACCAGGTAGGTCGAGGAATCGAACACGTAGGTTGTCTCCAGGTTGTCCTTGGTAGTCAACTTGACGGTATACGTGTTGGCGTCTTTGGCAAGCAGATCGACTTTGCTGCCCTTGGCTGCATAGTCGTAAAGGTCTCCGCCCGCGTAAATCTGGCTCTTTCCTCTGAGGTATTGGTCGTCGGGCATGGGCGTGGGATCGTTGATCCCCGCCGCCGGATTCACGATCCACCCGCCCTTGTCGGTGTAGCACTGCACGATCGTGCCCCCGTTAAACTCTGTTTCTGACCGGGACGCGACGCCTTCCAGAACCCTCACCGTGGTCCGCATCTCGTTTCCCATCATCTGGGTTGTCATCTCCATCGAGATTGACTTCACTTTGCTGATCGCGTCTTTGCCCCCGACAGCGGCCAGGTTCCTGGCCACAATGTCGGCGGCGGTCTGCGCGCTCAAGGAAACAGCGCCCAACAAAGCTGAAACCACAAGGATGCCGCGGATGTTTCCTCGCATGGATCTACCTTCGCTTTTCGCGTGCCTCGGCGGCACAGGTTCCTTCGCCGCAATAGTGTAGCCCAAAAGCAGCGCTTCCTTTCGTTGGAAATGGGGATTCTCCACAAAATAGAGAATTTCTTCAAGAGGGCGTAAGCTTATGTTGAGGCCCGCTTCATAGCCATTCACATCCGCATGGGCGTCGTTTGCCCTGCTCGACAACATTTGAGGCAAGGGTTTGGAAGCCCTTTTGCCGTTGGCTGTACAGAAATTGCGAAACCGCTCCAAGCTCCACCCGATAGGCGATGCGGTTCGTCTGTGAATCAGCCATAGTGATTTAGATCACAGGCCCCGCAGCCTCTCCGATAGAAAATCAACCTTAAGGGAGGCCGAAGAGCGCTTCCCCGTCTGCGTGCGAAAATCATCTTGGAGCCTCAATGGCAACTTTTGGTAGTTTTGCGCTTCTGATCGCTTTGGCGCTCGCGGCTTATAACTTCCTTGCCGGGACGGTTGCGCTCTCGGCGATTGCGGCCGGGCCAGCGTTAGCCTGGCGTCCGAACCGCCTGCAAATCCTGCTGGGCAGGATCGCGGACCGCATTTCCCCGGAGCGGCTCGCCGACACCGCGCGGCGCGCCGGGATTGCCGGGTTCTTCGCCGTCACTGCGGCCGCTTTCGCGCTGGTTTATGCAGTCTTTACCAACGATTTTTCCATCACTTATATCCTCGAACACTCCAACCGCGCGCTTCCCGCGCCTTACAAGTTCGCCGCGCTGTGGAGCGGCCAGGAGGGCTCGCTGCTGCTGTGGGCGTGGCTGCTGGGCGCCTACGGTTTCGTCCTGCGCTTGCGCCACAAGACCGACGTCAAGCTCTACGCCTATGCGGGCGTCATCCTGGCCGGCATCCAGGTTTTCTTCCTGCTGGTCATCAACTTTGCCGCGCCGCCGTTCTCGCTCTTTTCCGGCCCCCTTCCCGCCGACGGCAACGGCCTCAATCCGCTCCTCCAGTATCCGGAGATGGTGATTCATCCGCCCATGCTCTACTTGGGCTACGTGGGCTTCTCGGTTCCCTTTGCCTTTGCGCTCGGCGCGCTGATGATGCGCTACCCCGGCGAGAAATGGATTCGCATCACCCGCACCTGGACCATGGTCACCTGGCTGTTTCTGACCTGCGGCATCTTCCTCGGTATGCACTGGGCTTACGCGGTGCTGGGCTGGGGCGGTTATTGGGGCTGGGACCCGGTGGAGAACGCCAGCTTCATGCCCTGGCTCACCGGCACTGCCTTTCTGCATTCGGTCATGATGCAGGAGCGCAAGGGGATGATGAAAAGCTGGAACGTGTGGCTCATCTTCTCCACTTTCCTGCTCACCCTGCTGGGCACGCTCCTGACCCGCGCCGGCCTGGTCAGCTCAGTGCACGCCTTCGCGCAATCCTCCATCGGCACCTGGTTCGTCGTCTTCATGGGCATCGTGAGCGCGGTGTGCATCTTCACCTATATTCTGCAGCACTCCCATTTGAAGACTGAGCATCGCCTGGAGTCGCTGGTCAGCCGCGAATCGAGCTTTTTGTTCAACAATCTCGTCCTGCTGACGGCCTGCTTCGTCATCCTCTGGGGCACGCTCTTCCCCATCATCTCGGAATACGTGCAAGGCTCGAAGGTCACGGTCGGCGCGCCGTTCTATAACCGTGTAGCCGTGCCCATCGGTTTGTTCTTGCTCTTCCTCACCGGCGTCGGCCCCCTCCTCCCGTGGCGGGCTACGTCGTTCAAAAGCCTGCGGCGGAACTTTGTTGTGCCCACCATTGCGCTGTGGGCCACGGTGATTGTCTGCCTGGCCGTGGGCGTGCGGCCGTGGAAGAACGGCGCGTATCAGAATGGCGATTTCTACGCGCTGGTGGCTTTTGCGGTAGCCGCAGCCGTGCTCTCGGCGATTATTTCGGAGTTTTTGCGCGGCGCGGCCGTCATCTCCAGGCAGACGCGGCGCAACCTCTTATCGGCCACCTGGCTGCTCACGCGCCGCAACACCCGCCGCTACGGCGGATACATTGTGCACATCGGCGTGGTGGTGGTGGTGATCGGCCTCGCTGGGCAGGCCTTCAATCGCAACGTGGAGCGCGAGCTGGGATTCCACGACCAGATGAGCGTTGGCCCTTACACGCTGCGCCAGGTGGGCGCAACCCAGGACACCAACGCCGATTACGACTCGAACTACGCCCTGCTGGACGTGTACAAGGACGGCAAGAAGGCTTTCCAGATGACCCCCGAGCGGCGCATCTATCACCTCGGCGAAGGCGACCAGCCCCAGACCATGGTTACCATTCACTCCACGCCGGAATGGGATTTGTACGTGGTCTATGAGGGCGTGAATCCAGACACCGGCCAACCGATCGTGAAGGCGTTTCTGAATCCGCTCGTCGGCTGGATTTGGTTTGGGCTGGCCATCATCGTGTTGGGCACGTTTGTGGCCCTGGTCCCGAGCCTGAGCCCGGCCACGGCAGCATCGCGCGCTCCGGCCGCGCCCCGCATGGCCGAGCACGCGCTCAAGGGAGGCGACTGATGAGCAATCTCATTCCCTTCCCGCCCCAACCTGAACCGCCCGGGCCTCCCGCTGGCAGCGACCCCGAGAACGCGCCCAAGCCTGAAGACGCTCCGGCCTCCGATGTTTTCGAGTTCAAGCGCCCCCGGGGATCGGGCATTCCCGTCTGGGTCAAGACCGCGCAGGCTCTGCTGCTGGCCGTGGCCGTCTGTTTCTCGTTGGGCGCCACCAGTTCCGGCTCTCGTTTGCAGTATCTCGACCACCATTTGATGTGTACATGTGGATGCGCGGAGTTGCTGGGCGAGTGCAATCATGTGGGCTGCACAGAATCGACGCAGGAACTGAACGAGCTGAAGGCCGGCATCGCCGCCGGCCAGAGCGACCAGCAGATTTTTGATGCCTTCGTGGCCAAATACGGCGCCACCGTGCTGGCCGCGCCGCCCGCCCAGGGCTTCGACCTTGTCGCCTGGATTGCGCCCTTTGCCGTCTTTGCCGCGGCGCTGTTGGGAACCATCCTGCTCATCCGGCGCTGGGGCGGGCTGCGGGGGTCCAAGCCGCGGCCGGGAGATGCCGATTTGGCCGCCGGCGACTTTTCCGCTCTGGAGCCGGCCGAGCGCGAGCGCCGCGAAAGAATTCGAAGGGAGACGGAAATGGACGCTGGCTTCGACGGAGGCCCGGGCTTCAACGGAGGATTGCCACGATGACCGAAACCAGTGGATTGATTGCCGGATTTCTTCTCCTCTTTGCCCTCTTCGTTTACACCTTCTGGCCGGAGAACGGCTTCGCCAGCCAGCGCGAGAAGACCCGGCTCGATTTCCTGCTTGAGCGCAAGGAGCAGCTTTACGAGAATCTCCGCGATTTGAATTTTGAATACCGCGCCGGGAAATATCCCGAAGAGGATTTTCAGGCGCAGCGCGCGCAGCTTGAGGCTGAGACCGCGCACCTGCTGGCGGAGATCGAGCATTTGCAGCGGGCGTGAAGGCGCCGCGCCTCTCCAGCCGGAGCACCCTGAGCGGCCGGAGTGCGCGTGGCCCCGCGAACAGATCTTCGTCCGCGGGGTGGCTGAGCGCAGGGAGTCGAAGCATCTACGGTTCGTTCCCAGCCACGAAACTGCACGAAGGGATTTAGGAGCTGTTTCATAACTCTGTTTTGAAAGTGCTTCAGCCGTGCCAATAAGTTCTCCAGAAACGTGGGGCTTTATTGATTCCTGCAAAAGCAATGACCGCGTTCATCCCTGGCTCGATTCCGTCAGGAACTGTCATCCTGAGCGCAGTTGGCGCGGCTTTTTGCGCCAACGGAGTCGAAGGATCTGCGGTTGTCTTTCGGTCCGCTTCAGGAAATTTCTTATGCAGGCATCTATAGCTCCTGAGGGACGATTACAGATACAGACGGATTATGAGACCACTTCTAGGAAAACCGAACGAAATGAAATCAACAGGAATTTTCGCAATCATCGCTGCTTTGTTCCTCACTGCCGTTTTCGCGCATGCGGCTACGGTTTCCGGCACGGTCACCGACAAGACCACCAGCAAGCCGGCCGCCGGCGATGCGGTGGTCTTGTTGGACGTGCAGGCCGGCATGGGCGAAGTGGCCCGCGCAGCCACCGACGCCAAGGGCCATTACACCCTCAACGAGCCCGGCAACGGGCCGTACCTGATCCGCGTCACCCACCAGGGCGCGGGCTACTTTATTGCCGCGCCGCAGGGCGGAGGGCCAGGTGACATCCCAGTCTACGACGTGGCGGCTAAAGTGCACGGTGTCTACATCGAGGCCGATGTACTCGAGGCCGAAAGCGACAACGGCCAGCTCAAAATTGACGAGCGGTACTTTGTACACAACACCAGCTCGCCGCCCACTACGCAATGGAGCCAGCGCTCGTTTTCCATCGTGCTGCCGGCGGACGCGACCGTGGGCGACGTGGGCGCGCAGCGGCCCACCGGTCTGCCCACCAGCGTCAAGCTCGATCCCGATGGGCCCAAGGGGCATTACTCGTTCAACTTTCCCATCCAGCCTGACGATGGCGACAAAGACACCATGTTTCAGGTGAGCTACACGCTGCCTTACTCGGGCGGTACGTACACCTTCAAGACGCTGGAGACGTTGCCGGCCGACAATGTGGCCGTGCTTCTGCCTGAGACCATGAGCCTGGCCGGTGGCGCGGGCGCCAGCTTCAACCCCGTAAACGCCGATCCCGGCGTGCAGACCTTCCTGGACAAGAATGTGGCCGCCAACAAGATGCTGGAGTTCACTGTCTCCGGCACCGGCGCGATTCCACGCGAGGCCCAGGGTGGTCCGCAAAGTGGATCGCAGGGCGCTGATCAGGGCGCGGCGGCGACGCCCGGTGGCGGCATCGGGCAGCCCATCGATACGCCCGATCCGCTGAGCAAGTACAAATGGTGGATCCTCGGCGGTGTGATACTGCTATTGGCCACGGCCGCGGCCTTCCTGCTGCGCAAGCCGGAGGCGGCCATGGCGGGAGCGCCGGGAATGGCGGTTCCGCTGGGCGGTGCGGTTGCGCCGCTAGGGGCGCCTCAGGCCAGTTCGGCCGTGTACGCCGCTCCGGCGGTCACGCACAACGCAGCGCTCCTGAACGCCCTCAAGGAAGAGCTGTTTGCGCTGGAGAGCGAGAAGCTGTCCGGGACCCTGTCGGTCGCAGAGTATACAGAAGCCAAGGGCGCGCTGGAGACGGTACTCAAGCGGGCGCTGAAGAGAAGCTAGGGCCTGTCAACACTGCCGGGGCGGATGGCGTTGCCAGCCAAAATCGGGTCAGACACCGGGGTTCCCGCGCACCGGTCATTGGTGCGTGGGGTGGAGACGTGGCGAAGGACGACGGCTCAAAGTGGCGCACTGGTGCTGAATCAGAAGCTGCTCCACCCAGGCGTAACGCTTGGCCCGGTGGCGGCTCTCAAAACGGATCGCTTCGCTGGCCGAGAGAAACCCGCGAATCGGCTCCAGGCTCAATTGCTCGGCTTGCTGCATGCGGATGATCAATCTCCAGCATGACCACCCCTACAGGCTCATCTTGCATTGGAAAAGAGTGCTTTGGGATTTGGCTCGGATTCGTGGTATACTTCGGCCGCTGTTCCAGCGCGTATTTCCCCGGTAGCAATCTTCGACGCGTGATCGCCTTGAGACCAAACTCTATTTTGAGCCGATTCGTCGCAGCAAAAGAGTATAGGTTCGTGCAATGAGGCGCGGAAGCGCCCGCCGAGTTTAAATCAATTCCCTGATCACGACAGATTTCCCGAGACAGCGCTGTTACCAAAAGCAAGGAGATCCTATGGCTTTCAATGTAAAAGGTGGTGGCGGCCCAAAAGGCGCAGCCACCCACGTCAGTCATGACGGCGCGAAAGAATACTTTCGTCAGGCAATGGAATATGTGACCAAGTCGGAGGCGGCAAAGACCGTTTACGACACATTACAAAAACTGGGGACGGACATCCCAGTTGAAGTCGTCCATGACGACAATATGTTTTACGCCCATGCTCATGCGGGTGGGGGTTATATTCATTGGGACCCGCTGAGCGCGTTGAAGGTCACCGAGGGCGGGTGGCAATCGCCCGCGGTCGGATTGATTCACGAGATGTACCATGCGTATCAGGAGTTCTGCTTGAAAGATATCTACCCGAACATGCCACAGAAGCTCATCTCGCTTGGACCGAGCGGCGGGGGGAAAAACCCCGTAAGCAAGGAAGAGGTAGATACCGTGGTGTTCGAAGCGAAAGTGTGCAAGCAGCTTGGAAAGCTTGGTCACGAGAATGAAACCGCGCGCACCACCTACTTTTACGTGCTCGGTTCGGTCAATGTGACGAGTCCAACGTCAACCGGCAAGGCGTAACCTGCAAGTCGCGGTTTGGTAGATCGTCCGGAGGATTTTCGACAATTGGGTGCGTGACCCGGATTTCAGGATGGCGGCTCTCCTCAGTTCGCCGGTAAGGCGAGCCGTCTATTCCTGTCGCCTGAATCTGCCTTTTCGTTTGCACATCTCGGGTCGGGAACAAGTCTAGCCAGCAGGTTGTTACGCCTGCGGATCTCCCTACTGCTCTGACCTCCGGTTACACAATTACCTTTGCAGTCCCCAGCAGCGATATGCAGCCGACCTCGTCCGGCCAGGTGCAGACGACGCTGACCGGGACCACCGACACCGGGTACACGGCAAGCATCACGGAAACTCTTACCCCGGCGGGTTCTGCGCCGGACAGCACCTACAGCGGGTACACCGACTACACCTACTCTGTTCCCGCAAGCCAGGACTTGACCGACTGGGTGAACGAACTCAATCTCAATACAGAGGAAAGTGAAACCGTCGTTAGTACATCGACTGGGCTCTTCACCATGGACGGAAATGCAGGTACCTATGCGGTGTACCTAACGATCAACAGCACCCAGACCGGCGCCGTGCCGGTGGGCTCCGTGGACTTTACCGATCCCGGACCGGTAGGCGGCAGCAAGAGCTGCGGAGCGGGGAGTAACAAGTGCGACCAGCAATAACAGGAGAGCGTTTTCTATGAAATTCTTTCGGCCCCTGATCGCGTTGCTGCCGGCGGCGGGATTGCTCTGCGCAATCCTGCCGCCCAGTTCGTGCGCCGGCGCGCCTGCCTGGCTTCCATGGGGACGGCCATCCAAACTCGTCCTTCCCTTCCGAAGCGTCCAGGATGAGATGGTGGTTTCGCTGTCCCTGAACGGCCATGCGGGCATGAACTTCCTTATCGACACAGGGTTCGGAGGCACCGTACTCGACGCCTCCGCCGTAAGCGAAGCGCATCTGGACACGCTGTCTGCCGACCTCCCGCCGATCCAATCGCTGGCCGGCGCATTCCCCTTGACCCGGACCGCTCCACGCGTGCGTATCTCAGGATACGGTCTGGAACTCCACGGCAAGGTCTTAGTCGGCAACCTTGAACTGCTGCGGAAAGTCATGGGGATGCCGATAGCAGGCATTATCGGCTTCGACGCTCTGGGGCGCTTCCCGTTCCTGGTGGACTACTCGGCGAAAACCATCACCGTCTTTCCCCTTAAGCGGAAGAAGGAGCCGGCGCAGCCTGGCATCGAGCTTCCTTTGCAGCCGTCGCCCCCAGGCGTAGCAGACACCCCCATCCTTTACGTCGACCTTGAGCTGCCCGACGGTCAGCGGGCAAAAGCAAATCTGACCTTGGATACGGGCTCAAACGATGGCTTGACCCTGCACACATACTTCGCCAGCCAACACGGCCTGCGGCCCTTGGATGGAGCCCAAATCGTGACCCAGGCGGCGTACGGCGGCAGCCACAACCTGGCGCCTGGCTCGGTGCCTGCGCTCTTCCTTGGCGATCTCAGGATTGCAGAACCCCAGACTCTTTTGGAGCAACGACCGCTGGGAGTAGCCGGGAGCAAGCAGACCGACGGCGAAATCGGCTTCGAGATCCTGTCGCGCTTCCGCGTCTTCGTGGACGGCCCGCGTCACCTTGTCGTCTTCGAACCGGCCTCGCAACACTGACGCATACCTAGCACAAAAATTTGATCGTCTTTTGTAACGGCCTGATTCATTGAGGCTTCCGTTCGCACTCGCTTTGAAAAGGCACGACTTCAGTCGGGCCATAAAAGCCAGAGTAATCAACCGGGCTTTACAGCTTGCTGAAAAACTAAAGGAACCGGAGCCTTGTAACAAGGGCACGACTTCAGTCGGGCCATAAAGCCAGAGTAATCAACCGGGCTTTAGCTTGCTGAAAAACTGAATAAACCGGAGCCTTGTAACAAGGGCACGACTTCAGTCGGGCCGCAAAAGCCGCAGAATGAATGCCGGGCTTTAGCCCCTGCTACGCAAAATTGCCTCGTCTCACGAGTCGAGTGCGTTTTTCATCAAGCTGTTTAGCCGGGCCGCAAGCGGCGCTCATTGAACGCGGGCCTTAGCCCCTGAGCAACGGCTTTCCAAAACCTCGACTTTTGCCACAGGCCCTAAGGATCAGGTTTCCGGAGTTCAGATAGCGCCGCCCCTTCACGAACAAAAGAGCCCGGCTCGCCGGCCGGGCTTTGCTATCCATTGCTCAACTTCCGCCTAAAGTTTTTCGTAGAAGTCGCACACCGAGCATGAGATATAGACTCCGCCCGGAACGCCTCGCTCGCGGTCCTTGACACGTTTTACAATGCGCGTAGGCTTGCTGCACTTGGGGCAGTCGGTGGACTTGGTCGTGTCCATTACCTTCTTTCGGTCACCTGTTTTTGCAATCTTCGCCATGGCTTGGGTGGTTCTCCTCTTTTGGGGTGTCTCTGCTCACGTCCGCCGCGGCGGACGGCTTCAACCTCGCGGTCCTGGCGCTGCCCGAATGAGCGGGACTCGCTGCTTCCAGTTTACATGCTTCGGGGACTGAAGCCCGTGTGTGGGAGGTTTCGTCAGGTTTCAGTCCAGGGCAATCGCACTTCAAAAACCAGGAATATCCTCTCGAAGGACTCCCCTCCTCCGCCTTGCAGATGTCAAGCCCTTGCCGAGGAGCCTGTGAAGGCGGCCATGCCTTCCGTCTTGCTCACTGCGGCTGATCGTCGGGATTCTGGCCGACCGTTGCCGGCTGCGACGACGGTGCGGGTTGTGACGATTTTGCGGGTTGCGACGAGGTCGACTGTTGGGAATTCTGAGCGCCTGACGCCGGCGCCGTTGTCGATTTTCCCGCCGCTGAGGACGAAGCCGTTCCGGACTGCGTGGATTGCCCTGTCCCTGAGCCGTTTGCCGCCGGTTGTCCCGAGCCCTGATTCGAGCCTTGAGTCTGGCCGTTCGGATAGGGATTGGCCTGCGAATCCGGCTGCTGCTTCGGGAAATATACCGGCTTCATCACCTGGCCATTGTTGTTGGCGTCGGCTGGCAGGGTCTCGCCCGGATTGCGCAGAGTCGGCGGAGCCGCGGGCATCTGTGTGTCAGGATTGCGCTGTGCGTCGCCCTCCTGAATCACGCGCACATTCTCAGACTGGGCCACGGTGGGCTGGCCGGTAGCGGTCATCATGGGCGCAACAACATCCTGGGTGAAAACCTGTGTGGGCTCGCCGACCCGGGCAATTTCCACGCGGATCACGCGGTTGCCGTTGATGCGCACGAAGGTCACGGGATCCGGAGGCTTGCCGTAAATCCAGATGTCGATGGGCATCTGGCCATCCATCTCGTGATACTTCTGCACCGGATCCCCTTTGGCGAAGATCACCATGTCGGTGTTCATGCCCACCAGCACCTGATGGCCGAGAATGGCCTCCTTAAGCGGCTTGGGCAGCGTATCGGTATACGCCTGAACCGGCGTCTTGACGTCGAAGGAAATGAGCGGGGCCAGGAGAGCCTTGACCTGGTCGCCGGTCAGATCGGGAACGCGGTCTTTGAAGGCCAAGGTTACGCGCGCGCCACCGGGAGTACCTCCATCAGCCACCACGGGCTCCTGGTAATACGGATCGGTGCCGAGCGAGACGTGGCTGAGAAAGCGATGCTTGGCGTCGGGGCCGTCGTTCAGGTCGAAGATCAGCTTGTTATGGTCGACCTTGATATTGGTGACCACGACCCGGCCACCCGGCTTCACGCTCGTGCCGTTGGCGGTGACCATGTTCAGGTAGGCTTCGCCGGCAGGATCGAGTTTGCCGTTGGCCTCCAGCGTGAGCCCCTTATGGCCGCCTGGCAGCGGACGCATGGCAAAGCCCTGTTCGGCCTGCATGAAGCGGACAATCTCCAGCCGGTCGCGGAGGTCCATGGGTGCTGTGGAGAGCGCGACATGGGTGGGCTGAATCTGCTGGAACTGGCGATCGACAGGCCCGGTGGCGGCAACCGGGCCTTTGCCGCTGGTATCGATGGTGAGTACCTGGGCGGAGGCCGGCGTCCAGGCGAAGAGCACGGCGAGAGCGAGTCCCAGGGCCGGCAGCGGAATTGCGGAGAAAACGGGGGGTGATTTGCGCCGGGAAACCGGCAGTGCTATGTCGCAGACGCGGTTTAGCCTAGAGGCGCGCGGAAACTCGGGAACGATGGATCGGGCGATGTACTGAACAATGGATCGCGCCATGGAAGGCCTCCCATGTTCTCTACCAGCATTACGCAAAAACAATTCCTATTCAAGTGAAAAGGATTGCATTCGCACTAAAAGCCCCGGAGCGCCGGACCTTTCCATGCACAGATGCGCGGGGTTATGGAAGGGTGTCCCGGCCGCCGCGCAGCCGGAAAATGAACCAAACGGAAGGACTATTCGGCCGGTGGATTTTCCTTAACTTGCTCTGGCTGTGGCGAGGTTACGGGAGCAATCTGGACCAGCGGCGGCGGTGCAGATGGGCCCATGGCTTCCTCATGCTGGGCGCGGGCAGCGGCATCCAGGTCCACGGGGATGCCGGCGGCGACGAGCACTGGGGCGTTATAACGGAAATCGAGGTCGCGGGTGAGCCGCCAGAGGATGGGGATCGCGGCGAGGATCACAAAAAAGGCGATCCAGGTGCCGTCCAGGCCAAAACCGCCGCCCGTGAGCCAGAAAGGGCCCATGGGATCGCCGATTACGATCGACGAATGGCCGCTGAGGCCGGAGACGGCGAGACCGAAAAGCAAGGCACGGCTGGCCTTCCAGCCAAAGTTCAGACCCCAGCCGACCCACAGCGCGCGGGTTCGCAGGTAAGTGGTGGAAAGCAGCAGGCCGAGGGCGATGGAGACAGCAAAGCTGGCGCGGCTAGAGCCGGGCATGAGTTGCTGGACGATAGCGTAGTAGGCCGAAAAGCCGAGGGCCGCGCCCAGCGGGCCAACGGCCTCAATAAAGCGTTGGAATGCATAGCCGCGAAAGGCGATCTCCTCAGCGAGCGTAGCCAGAGCAAAGAAGGCGGCGTCGGAGAGCAGCCAGCCCCATTCGTCCAGGCGGCCTGTGAGAGCGACAGCGATGCCGCCAGCCACCGCCATGGGCAGAACGCAGACCAGCGCGATTCCCCAGCCAGCTGCCAGCCCCAGGCCGAATTCGCCCGGAAAGCCGGAACGGCGTGGCAGGCCCTGCGCGCTCACCGGGTGCAACTGGTGCTGGAACCAGAAACCCATGGCGGCATAGCCGAAGAGCAGCAGGAAGACGAGCATGGCCTGCTCGAGAAGGGGAGACCAGAGATCGCCCACCAGCCCCTGAGCGCCGTGGTGGGCAAGCGAGCGGGCCAGGAAGTAGTAGAAAACCGCAAGGACGAACAACAGATAGGCGCGCAGCCGGCTGCCTGGAGTGAGGTCGGTCATGGGCGCCTCCGTGGTAGGCGGCTGCCAGGTTCGAGCGCCCCATTGCAGTTGCCGACAGGGGCAAGGGTGCGGCCACTGGGGTTCGAGTACCGGTTGCCGACAGCGTCAAGGCCCACAAATTCACCTCAGGGCCTTGCCGGCCCGCTCCTCTTTTGATGTCCTCTGAACGGGGATTGCCCCGTTCCCTGCCCTGCGCCTGCTACTTCTCCGAATAAAACTGCGCAATATTGCGGAATTTCTGCTGCCGGGTGGCAACCAGGTCGCCGATGGGCACGGCTTTAAGCTCAACCAGGTGGCGGTGCAGCGCCGCAGCGACGATTCCCGCGCCCGCTTCCCGGTCGGCATGGAT
Source organism: Acidobacteriaceae bacterium (assembly GCA_030037545.1). Taxonomy (GTDB): domain Bacteria; phylum Acidobacteriota; class Terriglobia; order Terriglobales; family Acidobacteriaceae; genus Telmatobacter. Next base: position 22,756 of record JASHRF010000075.1, read on the forward strand.
GCCGCCCGGCGGTTCGGGGATGATTTCGTCCACACAGCCCAGCGCGGCAACTTCCGGCGCGGAGATGCGCATGGCCTCCGCGGCCAGTTGCTTGTGCGCGGCGTCGCGCCACATGATGGCCGCGCAGGATTCCGGCGTGATGACGAAGTAGAGCGCGTTTTCGAGGATCAATACGCGATCGGAGACGGCCAGCGCCAGGGCTCCTCCGGAACCACCTTCACCGGTAATGACGGAGATGCTGGGCACGCGCAGGCGCGACATCTCCAGGATGTTGCGGGCGATGGCTTCGGCCTGGCCGCGCTCCTCGGCACCGAGGCCGGGAAAAGCGCCGGGCAGGTCGATAAAGGTGAACACCGGGCGGCCGAACTTCTCGGCGATCTTCATGGCGCGCAGGGCCTTGCGATAGCCCTCGGGATGGGGCATGCCGAAGTTGCGGCGCACCCGCTCCTTGGTGGTGCCGCCTTTGCGGTTGCCGATGACCATCACTTCGTCGGCGCCCAACCGCGCCATTCCGCAGGCCACGGCTTCGTCGTCGCCAAAGGCGCGATCGCCGTGGATTTCGCTGAAATCCGTGAAGATTCGTTCGATCAATTCCATCGGATACGGGCGTTGCGGATGGCGCGCCCGCTCAATTCTGACCCACCCCGGCGAAACCGCCTGCGCTGGATGGGAAATCGCTGATTCCTGTTCGCTCATCGATTCATGCTTTCCGCGGCGGCTGCTTGGCGGCGGTGGTCCAGTCTGGCCCTTGTGTATTTTACGGGGCGGAGGCGGCTTGAAGGAAGGATTTCCATAAGCGGAGCCGAGGGACCCCCGGTTATCAACCTGTTTCTTTGGCGCGAGGGCCAGCGATCCCAAGGCGAGGAACTATGGAAGGCCTTGCCGGTGCGTGGCCAGTCGCGTCAGCTTCTCGCCCTGCTTCACCATCTCGTGGACGGCGAAACCCTTTTCCGCCAGCGCGCCGGTCGGGCAGGCCTGGACGCACTTGCCGCATGAGGTGCAGTTGTCGGCCTGGCCCCAGTCGTCGCGCAGGTCGCTGACGATGCGTGCGTGGATGCCGCGCGAGGCTACCTCCCACACGTGCGCGCCTTCAAGCTCGGCGCAGACGCGGACGCAGCGCGTGCACAGGATGCAGCGGTTGTGGTCGAGGACGAAGCGCGGGTGAGTCATGTCCACCGGCAGGTGCGGATTGTTGTACTTGTAACGTACGTGGGTGACGCCCAGCGCCTGGGCCAGCGATTGCAATTCGCAATGGCCGTTGGAAACGCAGGTGGAGCAGACGTGATTGCGCTCGACCAAGAGCAGTTCCACGGCCATTCTGCGGTAAAGCAACAGTTTGGGCGAAACGGTGCGGATGGACATGCCTTCCTGAATCGGGGTGGTGCAGGCGGGAAGCAGCTTTTCGGTTCCCGCCAGTTCCACCATGCACACGCGGCAGGCGCCCACGGCACTCAGGCCTTTGAGATAGCAGAGCGTGGGAATGTGCTTGCCGTTGGCGAGCGCCGCTTCAAGGATGGTTTCTCCTTCGTGCGCGGTCACCAACTGGCCGTCGATGCGGAGCGAAATGGTTTTGTTCGCCACGGGCAAGCTCCTTTCTTCCCTGCGTGTTGCGCCGCGATTGCGCTGACGCGCATTTTTTAGCGCTCGCTGTCGGGCGCGCGCAGATCGCAGCGCAGGCAGCGGCGGCACTCTTCGAGCGCTTCCTGATCACTAAGCCCGGTCACCACTTCCTGCTGCGAGCGTTTGCGCGTTTCGGCGGGTAATTCCGGCGAAGTGTGACGGCGGCTCAAGCTGGGCTCGCCGGGCGCCTGACGGCTGTATTCAAATTGCGGGAACAACCGCTCCCAGCGCGAAAATTCGGCGCCCGGCTCGGGCATCAGCCGCTCGTCGATGTTGCGCGCCGCCAGCTTGCCGCCGCTCATGGCATTCGAAACGTTGGAGGCGCCGGTGATTACATCGCCGCCGGCGTAGAAACCGGAACGGCTGGTCTCCAGCGTGAACCGATTGACTTCGAGCGTGCCGTCTTCCTTGAGCGCCAGGCCGGAGGCGCGGCAAAAATCCTGATCGAAGGTTTCGCCCACCGCCAGGATCACGCTGTCGCACTCGAAGCGCTGCACTTCGTCGGTAGGAATGGGGCGGCGGCGGCCGGATTTATCGTATTCACCCAGCCGCGTTTTCACAATTTCGACGGCCTTCACATTGCCCTCGGCGTCGCCGAGGATGCGATGCGGCGCGGCCAGAAAGACGAAGCGCACGCCCTCTTCTTTCGCGGCGTGAATTTCCTCGTCGATGGCAGGCATGTCGCTGCGCTCGCGGCGATAGAGGATGGCGGCCTGTGCGCCCATACGCACCACCGTGCGCGCCGAATCAATGGCTGCGTTGCCGCCGCCGATGATAGCCACGCGCCCCCCCATCGGCACAGCCTCATGGCGCGCCACAGACTCGAGGAACGGCAGCGCGGGATGAACGTTGCGGAGTTCGGTTCCGGGCAGGTAGAGCCAGGATTCCTTCCAGGTGCCGATGGAGAGGAATACGGCGTCGAAGCTGCTGGCGAGATCGTTGAGCGGCAGGTCGAAGCCCACGCGGGTGTGGAAGACGATCTTGACGCCCGCAGCTTCAATCAGGTCAAGTTCGCGGCGTAGAACGGCTTTGGGCAACCGGTATTCGGGGATGGCGAAGCGCAACATGCCACCGGCTTCGCCGCGCTCCTCGAATATCGTAACTTCGTGGCCGAGCATGGCCAGATAGAAAGCCGCGGTCAGACCGGTGGGGCCGGCGCCGGCAACGGCGATTTTGCGGCCGGTGGATGGAAGCTTCTGCGCAAGAACGCGCTCCACAACCGATGCAAAGCGGTCGGATTGATAGATAGCGTCGGCGATGGCGCGATGCACCTCGCGCATGTTCACGGCTTCGTCGAAGGACTGGCGGCGGCAGCGGTTGCTGCACGGATGTTGGCATACTCGGCCTGTCGAGGCGGGCAGCGGGTTGTCGAGTATCACGGAGACAAAAGCGTCATCGACGCGGCCTTCCTGGTAAAGCTCCAGGAAGCGGGGGATATTCATGCGCAGCGGGCAACTGTTCTCGCAGGGCGAGAGAGCCAGCTCCTGGCAGACGCCGGCGCGGCAGCGATGGGCGAGGATGTGGTCTTCGTACTCATTGCGGAAATGACGCAGCGTGGTGAGCACGGGATTGGGCGCGGTCTGTCCCAGCCCGCAGAGCGAGCACTCGCGGATCATGCGGCCCAGCTCGTCGAGGAGGGTCAGGTGCTCCATGGTTCCATTGCCCGCGGTGATGGCGTTGAGAATGCGCAGAGCCTTGTTGAGGCCCACGCGGCAAGGCACACACTTGCCGCAGGACTCGGAGTGGGTGAATTCGACAAAGTAGCGGGCCACGTCGACCATGCAGTTGTCGTCGTCCATCACCACCATGCCGCCGGAGCCCATGATGGAGCCGATCTGCGCCAGGCTCTCGTAATCGACGGGCGTATCCAGCATCTCCACCGGGATGCAGCCCCCCGACGGCCCGCCGGTCTGCACGGCCTTCACATGCCGGCCTGCCGGTGCGCCTTCGCCAATGTCGTAGATGAAGCTCTTGAGCGGCGTGCCCAGCGGCATCTCCACCAGGCCGGTGTTCTGCACCTTGCCGACCAGCGAAAAGACCTTGGTGCCCGGACTCTTCGTGCTGCCGGTCTCAGCGAACCACCCTGCTCCGCGGGTGATGATAGGCGCGATGTTGCACCAGGTTTCGACGTTGTTAATGTTGGTGGGCTGGCCCCACAGGCCTTTTTGCGCCGGAAATGGCGGGCGCGGATGCGGCCGGCCGGCAGAGCCTTCGAGCGAAGCGATGAGCGCGGTTTCTTCACCGCAGACAAACGCCCCGGCGCCCTGCACCAGCTCGATATTGAGGCTGAATCCGCGATCCAGAATGTTTGCGCCCATCAGCCCGTATTCCCGCGCCTGTTCGATGGCGCGATTGAGCCGGCGCACCGCGAGCGGATATTCAGCGCGCACATAAACAATCCCTTCGTTCGCCCCCATCACGTAACCGCCGATGATCATGCCCTCCAGTAGCGCGTGCGGATCGCCTTCGATCTCGTTGCGGTTCATGTAAGCGCCGGGATCGCCTTCATCGGCATTGCAGATAATGTATTTGGGCTCGGGCTTGGCTTTGGCCAGGAAATCCCACTTGTTGCCGGTGAGGAAACCGGCGCCCCCTCGCCCGCGCAGGCGCGCCGCCTTCACCTGCTCGATGACCGCGTCTTTGCGCCCGTCGATGAGCACCTTGTAGAGAGCCTGGTAGCCGCCCACGGCAATGTACTCCTCGATCTCAGCCGGACTGATAAGCCCGCAGTTGCGGAGAACGATCTTCTTCTGGCCCTTGAAGAATGGGATCGCGTTCCAGGCCGGAATCTCCGGGTAGCCCTGGCCGTAGCGCACCGTGCCGGTAATGTGGTCCCACCCCTCGATCTTGCAGTAAACCAGGTCGCGCGGCAGCACCCCGGTGGAGAGGGATTCGAGGATGCGCCCTGCGTCGTTGGCCTGCACGCGCTTGAGCATGACCAGCGGATGGCCGGGCAGGCGGACGCTGACCACCGGCTCCTGAAAGCAGCAGCCAAAGCAACCCACGCTGGCCAGCATCACGTCGAGGCCGTCGCGCTGAATGGCGGCATTGAGAGCGTGAAAGACTTCTTCCGCCCCGTTGCCACGCCCACAGGTTCCCATGCCCACCGCGATGCGCGGTACGCCGGGAAGCAGCCGGGCGAGTCCGGCTTCGCGAGCCGCATTGAATGCGCCGATATCCTGAATGCGCGGCATCATTTCCTCCCTTCCCCCAAACCCGCGCGTTGGAACTGCGGAGATACCGAATCGTTCTTCGTCTGCGGCGCGTTTCCTCCAGGTCCAGCCATCGAATCGCGCGGTCTTGCAATCTGAGTCAGCGCCTTCACCTCGCGCTCGAGCGTGCGCTCGTTCACGTGGCTGAGGATGCGGTGATTGACCTCGACCACCGGGGCCAGGGCGCACTGGCCGAAGCAAGCAACGGTGCGCACGGTGACGCGGCGGTCGGCGGTAGTGAGCGCGAGCTTGTCGGCCTCGCTGTTCTCATGGGATTCGTGACCGCTGAGGCCCAGGTCGAGACAGAGCTTATCCAGCAGGCCGCGCGAGCCGCGCGTGTGGCAGGCCGTACCGCGGCAGACACAGACAACGTTGTCGCCTTCGGGATCGAGGTTGAACAGAGCATAAAAGGAGGCGGCGCTGAAGATGCGGGCTGGAGGGATGCCGGTGGCGCCGGCAATGTAGCGCAGAGCCGGCAGGGAAAGATATTTGTGCGTGTTGGCGGCCTGCACGGTTTCGAGAATCCCCAGCAGCGCTCCGGGGCAGCCCTGATGCGCGAAGATGGCCTGATCGATGAGGAGCTTCTCTTTAGTGTCGAGCGTTTCGTGGGCTGAGTCAGAGGCGAAAGCGGGCATAGACCCTCCTTCAGCGTCGGCGGCGCGAAGGCACCCAGCGAACGAATACCCGTCCGCGGACATCTCGCGACGTGCCGGGCCCGTTGTGTTGCCAAGGCATTCCCGGGGGAAACAGGAAGGAAGAGAGCGATCGCCGGTCATACTCAGCAAAGACGGCGAAAAATGGTTCCCGGCAAAGAGACACGTTTCCCGTAGAGACTGCTCCCCGGAGGATGTCCGTTCGGAACTCTGCGCCCCACGGGTCGCATGCGGATGTGCCAATTGTCACAGCGGGGTGTGACGAGGAACGGCATATGCAAGGGTGCGAGTCGGAAGACCGGCGCCACTGCCCGGCGGATACCGGCGCTATGGGTGGTTTGGGCTGCTGCTCTCTGTTTCAGCCTCGACGGTAGAGTCGAGTGACGCCGGCGGCGACGGTTCGGCGCTGGTTTCTTCTGCCGGCGGCTCACAGGGCTGCTTTGCGGATGAAATGCCGGTGAGGACGTCGACGCGATAGCCGGCGGCTTCAGCTTGAGCCAGCGCGGCATCGACTCTACTGCTCAGCTCCGCGACCGCGGACGCGGCCGGCGTGGGCACGGCGGCCAGCTTGAGCAGCGACGGCAAGAGCAGCCACCAGAGCAGCTCCTCATAGCGCTCGCGGACCAGGTATTCACATCCGCTGGCGTGATGCACACCGCAGAGCCAGCGCACGTCGGGATCGGACCAGAGAGCGGCAGGAATGACGGTTTTTTCTTGCGTGTCTTCAGGAGCGGTCGCGCGGGCCGCCTGCGATTGGTTTTTGGCAGTATCGGCTTGCTCGGCAGTGTGCGCTCCCGCAGTGGGTTGCGCCTTCCGCTTGCTGTAACGGTTTTTCTGAAGCGACGAGGCGCCCGCGAAATCCCGTTTTGGGGCAGGAGCGGGTATTTCTCTTCCGGCGCCCGCACCGGCCAGTAGGCCGACCTTGATGCGCGCGGCCACGCGCCACGCTTCTTCACCTTCAAAGCCGAGCGCCTCGAATGCATTGGCAAAAGGCTCGCGGAGACGCAGCCGATCGAAGAGATCGAGGGCTGCACGTGCAGACTCATCGGGCTCCGCGTAATTGGAACTGACGGATTCGGCCAGCACTTCGAGCATGCACCAGGCAAGAATCGGGCCCCACAGCGCGGTTGCCATAACTTGCGGACTGGGGCTGGGCAACATGCGCCGCGCCGCCGCGGTCCATGGCGCCGGAAAGAGCGCTTCGATGACGGGCAAGCGCATAGCGGCGCGCAAATGGTCGCGGAAGCTGTTGGCCAGCGTGGCCGGATCGGTGAGCGCGGCGGGCAGCTCGTCTACCTGGGCACGGGAGATGTAGGCTTGCTGCGCGAGGCGGAGAAAGTTCTCGGCGTCGTGCCAGGTGTGCTCGAGAAAGTGCTTGCGTTCGCGCTCGATCTTGCGGTGCGCGCCGGTGGGCACGCCGCGCGGATGCTCGGCGACATCGGCGAAGACGCATACCGTTGCCGGATCGAGAAGCTGGCGGAGCGCGGCGTGTACCGGCTGCAGCTCTAGATTTACAAGCTCATCGTGCAGGCTGGGAACGCCGCGTCCGCCGAGCACATCAGCGAGACGGTCCCACGGATACTCGGCTGTAGGCCGCAACTCGCGCCAGTCGAGAAAGGCGTAGCACTGGTAGGCGAGCAGATCGATGCGCAACCCGCGCTCGAAGTCGCCGGCGCGCCGCAGGTACTCGAGACCGGTGAGCGAGTCGCGCCAGGCAACGACGAGGCTGTTGTCGCCGCTCAGGCCGAGCCCCTCGCGGAGGCGGAGCTGGCGAAGCTGGCCGGAACCTTTGTCGGCGTAGGCGGCGGAAAAGTCGATGGTGCCATGCGCGGCACCGTAGTGATTGTTGTAGACCACCAGGGCGCGCTCGCTGCCATTGCGGTTGGAGTAGGCAAAGATGTTTTCGTCGACCGAGCCGTTGTCGTTGAAGAAATCGTAGAGCAGGAAATTGAAGCTCTCCGCGAAGAGCCAGCGGCGGTGCAGGAGCGGCGAAATCTCGCGCTCGTGGCGCTCCACCAGCCACGCGTCGGGCCATTCTTCATAGCGCGGCCAGCGGTATTCCATGCCGTACTTTTCGGTGTAGCCCTCGATCTGGCCGTGGCCGAACATGGGCAGGCCGGGAAGAGTGGACATCATCACCGCGACGCCGAAGTATTTGTCTCCCTTGCCGAACTGGTCAATTGCCGTTCTTTCATCGGGATTGCTCATGAAGTTGACGTAGCGCTTCATGATGTCGGGATCGAACTCCAGGGTGTTCTTGATGACCGAGCGGTACTTGGCGTTGTCCTCGTCGCGCAGCATGACCATAAAGGCGCTGTTGTAGACGCGGTGCATGCCCAGCGTGCGAACGAAGTAGCCTTCCATGAGCCAGAATGCCTCTGCGAGGAGCAACGTTCCCGGAACCTCGGTGGCCACGCGGTCAACGACCTCGCGCCAGAACTCGTGCGGCATGTGGCGATCAAACTCCGCCTGCGTCATTCCGTACTCGGCGCGCGAAGGAATAGCCCCGCTGGAGCCCGGACCCGGAAACCAGAGGCGATGAAAGTGGCGCTTGGCCAGCGTCATGGCGGCGTCAAAACGGATCACCGGAAACAGCCGCGCCACGTGCAGAATGGTCTGGATGACCTGCTCGCGCACGGCGGGGTTCAGGTAATCGAGCTGCGCGGTGTCGTTCCAGGGAAAGCTGGTGCCGTCGTTGCCGTGATAGATGTAGCGCGTCTCGCCGCTCGCCTTGTCGCGGCGGCGAAATACCACCGCGGCGTCGGACTGCTCGTAGTAGTGGTCTTCAATCTTGATTTCGACGCGGCTGTCGCTGGAGACGTCGGGGCCGTTAAAGGTATAGGCGGGATAGGGCGATTCCCAGCGGGAGATGAACCACTCCGGATGTTCGACCACCCATGGCGAGTCGATGCCCATGTGGTTGGGCACCATGTCGCTGGCCAGGCGCACGCCATGGCGATAGGCGCGGTCGCGGAGATTGATGTAGGCCGCCTCGCCGCCCAGATCCTGGGCGATGGTGTAATCGAAGAGCGAATAAGCGGAGGCCACGGCGTCGCGGTTGCCGGTGAGCTGCTTGATGGTTTTGGAGGCGCGGCTGCGCTCCCACACGCCGATGAGCCACAACGAATTGATGCCGCGGCTGGCCAGCAGCGCTAACTCTTCATCGGGAATTTCGTCGAGGCGGCCGATGTGACGTCCGAAGAACCGGCTCAACTGCGCCAGCCACACGTAAGTGCTCTTGGCGATGAGCACCGCGCCTGGCATCCACGCCTGATCGGGCGAAAATTTCTCGTACTCGTGCATGACATCAGCGAAGTTGGGCACGTCAGCGCCACCCATAAACGAGGGCCACTGCTGCGGGCCGCGGCGCGTGCCCGGCGGGTTGAACTGCGCCCAGATGGCCAGCTCCTCTTCGCGCAGAATCTCGCTGGCCATCAGCAGCAATCGCTCCAGCGCATCGCCGAGCAGCGGCTTCCACAGGCGTCGAATGATTTCGAGCTGCTCGCTGAGCGAGGCGGAGCGCAAAGCCGGCGCGCGCAGCAGTTCGAGCAGGCTCATGGGTTTTGCATCCGGCAGTGGGATCAGCGGCCGCGTAGCAAAATATTCCGGCAGCGACGCCGTTACCTGCGGATAGACGGTGTTTTCCTTGAGCGGAGTGTCGTCGAAGAGCTCGGTAAAGGGCTGGAAGGCGGGATTGCGGTTGGCGGTCCAGAGCAGCAGCAGCTCTTCGAGAGCGGCGGAGCGATGCGACATGCCTGCGGTGGAACCGGCCAGCCATTGAGCGGGCGTTTCCAGACCGCGCATTACGCTCGAGCCGGGAAAATGTTCCACAAAGGTGAGCAGCATCTTGTCCAGGTTGTCAGCGCCCACCATGCCGCCGAACCAGCCCAGCGCGGCGTTCATCACCTCGGGATCGAACTGCTGGCGATAGCGCGCCATAACTGCGTGGCTGGCCTCGTCGATCAGTCCCATGGCGTAAAGCGATCCCGCGTGGACGGCTCGTTCTGGATGCTTCTGGACGTCGCGCACCTGGTTGATGCGGTGCGCAAACTCGCGGCACGCCGGCATGTTGTCGAGCACCACGTTCCCATTAAAGGAAAACAGTGTCTCCGAGAATCCGTAGCGCTCCCGCGCCTTGCGCGCAATGTGGAATTCCATCATCAGAGACCGTACTCCGTGTTTCTCGTCCAGCATTTGCCTATGCGCGAGTGGGATGCTGGTTTGCCGGTCCGCTGCCGCCTTGTGACGGAAAATGCGGCCAGAATCAAAGGTAAACCATGCGGGCGAGGAACTTAGGTGCGCTCGGGATTTTGACGCTCAGGAAAGGTGGAAAGCGGCAAAACGTCCGCGCCATTCGATCACACTGCACCGGGAGATTGCCTCTTTGTCGATTGATTCTGTTCGCCTCGCTTCACGATGAAGATGCCAAGGTTTGGCGTGGGGATGGCTTCGAAAGCTGCAGCGCATCGAGCGCAACGCAGGCGAAAACTGCCGATGCGGCGTGTTTAGGCGATGAATCCGGACGCACGCAGAGTTCAAAACCAACCGCAGACCCCTGTTCGGCTTCGCTCAGGCCAGGCTTTCGACTGGGTCGCCGCGGCGGCCTCTGAATACTGCTCGCTGAAATTCTTCAGAAACGTGTCTGAGAACTATCTACGAGCGCCCAGGAGACACTTCCTGGTCCGCGGCTATTCGCTGCTTGGAGCCCTCGCCGGCGTGGCGGTTGCCTCCAGGCCGAGCGGCTCGGTGAGCGTGAAATCCAGGATGGTGCCGGCGTCGAGCTTGGCCTGTGGGTGGTCCAGGAGAAGGTGAACGGTGACGGCGCTGGCGCCGACGATGGTGCCTGCCAGAGCGCCTGCTGGACCACCCAGCGCCGCGCCGGCAACCGCGCCCACGCCCACTCCGCCCCCGTACTCAATCTCATCCTTCCTGGCGCGCGAGCCCGGAGCTACAGTTCCCTCGCTGCTCACCCGTGTGTCCGAGTCCGGCGTGGCAGTAAGCTGCGCATACAGGCGATAGTGCGAGCCGCCGGGCAAAATCACGGTTTCAGGCCGCAACAGCATCGAGCCGTGGCCGGCAAAATGGCCGGTGGAGACGTGCCCGACGGTTCCATCGATCTCCGCTCCGGCGGGAATCAGAATCTGGTTGCCGCGGAACACATCGGAAGCCACACGGGCGCGGAAGGTGTCGCCATCCTGACTGTAAGCGGTGGAAAGGCGATCCAGCAGGCGGACGCGAATCATGGTTCCCTCGCTCAGCGTTCCAGCCGGCAGCGGAGCAGGATGCACGATGTCGCCATCAGAATCGGCGGATTCGGCAGACTCGGCGCGCTCGTTCAGCGCCGGCTGGTTTGGCGCATCGGGTTCCACCTGCACGATACCGTCATCCGTGCCATCGGCTGCATCTGCCGCGGCGTTCGGCGTCGCTGTCCCGTTCGGAGCTCCTGCCGCATCGGGTGCTGGTGCCTCATCGGGCGCCGACGTCGCATCCGGCCCCGTCACAATGTCGGGCACTGTCTGCAGGCCAGGCGCTGCCGCCGCGCCTGGCGCAGCGGCCTGGGGCTGGGCCGATGCAGCGTTCATGGGCTTTCCTGGCGCCGGCTTGGCCGGCGGCTGCGGCGCGGGGGTGGTAATGGTGGAATCCGGAGGAGGATTGGATGTGCCCTCATACGGGTTGGGCGCGTTGGTTTGCTGCGCGGCCAGTGCGGCAGCGGTTGAGAGCAATAAGGCGCACACAAAAACCTGCAATGCAGAGGCAGAGCGGCTCATCCTAACCTCCCTGGGCAGTATTTCCCA
>JASHRF010000076.1 GCA_030037545.1 Acidobacteriaceae bacterium
GGAACTGAACGCACAGGGGGCACTGCGGCTGGAGGGACGGAACTGGCAGATAGCCGGGGCGCTGGCGCATCAGCCGGTGCGGCTGGAGAGATATGGAAACCGCGTCTGGGTGTTCTATGCCAGCACCCTGCTGCGCCAGATCGACCTCGCCGGGCACGGGTCCACGATCGTGGACCCGTGCCCGGCGAACCTCCTCCAACTGTAAAGTATGTCTGGAGACAAACTGTAAAGAATGTCCCGGCACTGGACAACTGAAGGCGTGCCCTTTCAAAACAGGGCGTGCCCTTTCAAAAACCCCATTTGAGCAACCGGTTCTAGTTTCATGAATCAGCGCGTTTCTGCGACGGCTCTTTCCCACTTCGTCTTCCCACAACGTTCCATCGTCCCTCCCATTACACTGATTCTTGCCCCTCCATGCCGGAATACTGCGAAGTCGCGCTGCCTGTGCCGCTGGACCGCACGTTTACTTATGCCTTGCGGGACGGGCCGTCGCCGCAGCGTGGCGCGCGGGTGATTGCGCCCTTTCGCAATGAGAAGCTGATCGGCGTGGTGGTGTCGCTGGCGGCACAGGCCCCGCAGGATTTTGAAGTGCGGCGGCTGGAAGCGGTGCTCGACAAAGAGCCGCTGCTGGGCGAGCCGCTGCTGGCGCTGGCCGAATGGATCGCACAGTATTACCTGGCCCCGCTCGGCGAAGTGTTGCGCGCCATGCTGCCATTGATGGCCGAGGTCCGCCGCACCGTTTATTACCGCATCACCGATCTGGGGCGCGACATGCTGGCGGACACGATGGATGGGGCAGACGGGTTCATAGGCGTGGGCGGAACTGCAGATCCTTCAACTCCGCTTGGCGCAAGGAGCGCGCCAAGCTTGGCTCAGGATGACATCTCAAGGTTTGTTCCTGGCATTCGGCGACCTCGGCGGCAAAAGAAGCTTTCGGCGGAAGAGCAAGACATGGAGTTGCGGGTGCTTACGCGGCTGGCGGCGGGCGAGGCGATGAAGGTGTCGACGCTGCGTACGGCAACGGCCGCTTCGCTGCCGGGGCTGGCCTCGCTGGTTCGCAAAAAATGGATTGCGCGCGAAACCGCCGCAGCGGAGCGCGATGCGCGGCGCATGGAGCGCTTTGCGGTGCTGGTTCCCGAAGCGCGGCTGCCGGCGCTCACGCAAAAGCAGCAGGCGATATTCGCTGAACTCGCCGCCTGCGGCGGGGAAATGCCGCTGACGGAGCTGCGCAATCGCGAGCTTTCTTCCTCCACATTGCAGACGCTGGTGCGCCGCCACCTGGTGCGCATTGAGGAACGCGCCGCAGCCTTTCATCTCGGCGGTTTGCCGCCGGCCTCAGCGGCGTTCGAACTCAACGCACCGCAGCAGCAGGCGCTGGCCACGATCGTGAATTCGCTGGGAGGGTTTCATGCGTTTCTGCTTCACGGCGTAACCGGCTCCGGGAAAACCGCGGTCTATCTCGCCGCCATGCAGCAGGCACTGGATCGCGGGCTCTCGTCCATCCTGCTGGTTCCGGAGATCGGGCTTACACCGCAGACCGCCGGTTTGCTCGATCAGGCCTTCGGCCAGCGCGTGGCGCTGCTGCACTCCGGGCTCACGCCAGAAGAGCGCAGCGAGCAGTGGCGGCGCATCCGGCGCGGCGAAGCGCCGATCGTGGTGGGCACGCGCTCGGCCATCTTTGCGCCGGCGCCGAACCTGGGGCTCATCCTTGTGGATGAGGAGCACGACCAGAGCTACAAGCAGGAAGAGACGCCGCGCTACCATGCGCGCGACGTAGCCGTGATGCGCGCCAAGCTGGGAGGGTCGGTGGTGGTGCTGGGCTCGGCCACGCCCTCGCTGGAAAGCTGGCAGAACTCGGCGCAGGGCAAATATACGCGCATCGAGTTGCGCGAGCGGGTGATGAACCGCCCGCTGCCGGCGGTCGAGCTCATCGACATGCGCCGCGAGTTTCAGGAGACGGGGCAGGAGCAGCTTTTTTCCCGTTCGCTCATCGAGCAGACCCGAGCGGCGCTGGAACGCGGCGAGCAGGCGCTGATTCTGCTGAACCGGCGCGGCTATTCCTTCGCAGTGATCTGCCGCGCATGCGGTGAGAAGCTGGAGTGCCAGAACTGCGCCATCGCGCTCACGCATCACAAGCCGGCGGGGGAAGAAGCGGAGGTGGCGCCGGCGGGGCAGCGTTTGGAGTGCCACTACTGCGGCTACCGGCGCACCGTTCCCACGCGCTGCCCCAAGTGCGACAGCGAACACTTGTATTACCTGGGCGCGGGCTCGCAGCAGGGCGAGGAGCGGCTGGCGGAGATTTTTCCGGGCGCGCGCATGGGGCGCATGGATCGGGACACGGTGCGCGGCCGCGGAGATTTGGAGAGATTGCTGGCGCGGCTGCATTCGGGCGAGATCAACCTGCTGGTGGGCACGCAGATGATCGCCAAGGGCCACGACATTCACGGCGTGACGCTGGTGGGGGTGGTGGGCTGCGATCACGCGCTCTCGCTGCCTGATTTTCGCGCCGCCGAACGCGTCTTCCAACTGATGACGCAAGTGTCCGGCCGAGCCGGCCGAGGAGAATTGCCGGGGCGGGTGGTGGTGCAGACTTATTATCCCGATCACTACGCGATTATGGCCGCGACTTCACACGACTACGCTGCTTTTGCCGAGCGCGAGCTGAAATATCGCCGCTGGATGCACTATCCGCCCTTCGGGGCGCTGGCCAATGTGCTGGTGCAGTCGCAGAAGTTGGAAGAGGCGGCGGGGTGGGCGGCGGTGCTGGGCAAGTACCTGGTCCGAAATCAAAACGGCGGAGCCGTGCGGGTGCTGGGGCCCTGCACGGCGCCCATTGCGCGTATCAAGGGCGTCTATCGCTTTCACCTGATTCTGAAGGGCGCATCGCGCAAGGCGCTCAACGTGGCGCTGCGCGGAATGTTGGACGACGCCGAAAAATCAGGCGTGCCGCGCCGCAACTTAATCGTGGATGTGGATGCATTGCGGCTGATGTAATGCCTAACCTCGTCGCACGAGAGCAGGTGCATGAGCTCAACCGAAGTTCGCCGGAAGCCGTGGAAGAACTACCTATGGCAGATGCGAGACCTGGGACACCCAAGTTATTGGACACGAGCACGAAATCGCGGAGTCATGGCCTCCGCTTGGAGGAAGCTTCGACGGGCCGAGCGGATCGAAACCAGAGCCTAGCAGCCTGTGGCGAAAGTCAAAAATTCGGGAAAAACCATTCCTCAGCGGCTAAAGCCGCATTGATTTGAGACCGCTTACGGCACGGCTGAAGCCGTGCCCTTTCAAAACTCGACTTTTACCACAGGCTGCTAGGCCTGGGACTGCGCCCCACTGCCGTTTTCGAGCGAGTGCAGCTCCTTGCCGGGCTTGAAACGAACGGCTTTGCCCGGAGCGATGCTGACCTCAGTCCCAGTGCGGGGATTGCGGCCAATGCCGGTTTTGCGAGCGCGGACGCTGAAGACGCCAAATCCGCGCAGCTCAATGCGCTCGCCTGCGGCGAGAGCCTGCTTGAGGCCTTCGAAAACGGTATCCACGGCCGCTTCAGCCTTGGTGCGCGGCAGGCCGGTGCGTTCGATCACCTGATGGACGATGTCCTGCTTGATCACGAGTAACCTCAGGGGCGCGGATGTTGGCCATGCTGCGCCCTACACCGCCTATGGTACAGATTTTGCGGGAATTATGGAACTGGGAATGGCGTTGCGCGCTGGGAAGGCTGAGGAAATCGGGATTTGAGATGCAAGTGCAGCCACGGGGTGCGAATTGGAGCGGGTTTTCCGCAGATGTATCCGTTGTCAACCCCCAAACGGTTCCGTAAGATGAAGTTTCGAATCTTCCCGCCACTTTTCCCGGGCAAACCGGCGCGAACAGGAGATGCATGTCCATTCAAAGCGATGGCTGGATTCGCGAGCAGGCCCTTGAGCACGGGATGATTGAGCCGTTCAGCGAGAAGCAGGTGGCCAGTGGTGTCATTTCCTACGGGCTTTCCTCCTACGGCTACGATCTGAGGGTCAGCGACGAGTTCAAGATCTTCACCAACGTCAATAGCGCCATCATCGACCCCAAAGCCTTCGATGAGCGCTCTTTCGTCTCGGTGCGTGCCGATTCGGTGATCATTCCTCCCAACTCCTTTGCCCTGGCTCGCTCGGTGGAATATTTTCGGATTCCACGCGATGTGCTGACGATTTGCGTGGGCAAGTCGACCTACGCCCGCTGCGGCATTCTCGTGAACGTGACGCCTTTCGAGCCGGAGTGGGAGGGCTTTGTTACCCTGGAAATCTCCAATACCACCCCTCTGCCGGCGCGGGTCTACGCCAACGAAGGACTTTGCCAGATTCTCTTCTTCCGCTCCGACCGAACGTGCCAAATCAGCTATGCTGATCGTAAGGGAAAGTATCAAAAGCAACAGGGAATCGTGCTGCCCAAGCTCTGAGATGGGGTGCGAGCCTGGCTGATGGGCATGATCAAAGCCCGAAGCCTTTCCTGCAGTCTTGTAGCCGCCTACCGGCTTCGCGTTCATGCCTGGTTTTCTTGCCGCTTACGGGAGCTGAAAATGTCAGCCATTGCGAAGGCTGGCTCGATCCGCATCGGCCTGGTGGCCGACGAGCCAATTCGGATTGCGGGCCTGGCCAGTGTTTTCGATCAACCGTGCCAGCCGGGTAAGCCACAGCTCATACCCGTTCCGGGAACCACCGAAGAGCTCCTGGCCGGCGATCCGCCGGAGTACATCGTGATCGATCTGCACGCCGCGGCGGGAGTGGCGGCCATTGAAGCAGTTCACCGCGCCCGGCCGAATATTCGCCTAATTGTCATTGGCCCGGAGGGCGACGAAGAGTTGGTGATGAACTCGATTGTGGCCGGAGCCAGGGCTTATCTGGCTCCCACGGCCGGTCCTGAGGTCGTGCGCCAGGCCATCGAGGTGGTTACCGGCGGCTCGATCTGGGCGCCGCGCCGTCTGCTTTCCCGGCTCATCGACCGGCTCCTTAAGGTTCCGGAAGCCACCCTGGCCGCGCATCCCCGGCTTACGGAGAGGGAGCGCCAGGTTCTGGAACTGATCCTGATGGCCCGGTCAAATCGTGAGATCGCTTCCAAGCTGGGCATCGAGGAACGCACCGTGAAGGCCTACGTGGGCCGCCTGATGCGCAAAACGGGCGCCGATAACCGCATCAAGCTATCCATGTCGCCCGTGAGCATGGCGCTGTTTCCTGGAATTGCCGGCCGGCAGGGTTCCAAGGCGAGGGGTCATGTTACTAATTCATAGAAATAATGGTTACTAAAAGCCATTGACCTTAAGTACTCTTGTGTTACTTTCGAATTTCCAGCACTCTATTTCCAGAAACAACGCAGATCTGGGGAAAGGAGTTCCCAGGCAGCATGTTTTCCATGATGCCTGTGAACTCCTATTTTTTCGCGCCGCACTGACCGGTGCGAGCCCGGCCCAGCCAATTGGCGGTTTCGAAGCGTGTTTCTCCTCCAGCCCTCCCCTCTACCGCTAACCCCCGATTTTCATTTGACCGTGTTTCTACGGCCGGCCGTTTTTTTGCGTGAATCCGCGCCGGCAGGTTCCCGGCGCGGCGCCTTTGCACAGAGCTGCCGGCGGAAATCCGGGACGGATGCTGTAGTCTGGTCAAGGAGACCGTGGGAAGATTCCTTGAAAATCCGGCGCGTCCCATGCGCTTCCCAAGGCATTTCTCCGAATGTCTGATGTCCTGGGGACGGCTTTGTCCCCAACCTTCACCTTCACGCCACCGCGGCCGGCGCCGCGGCATGAGGATACGGATATGAAGAAGACCATTTCTTGTCTCTGCCTGTGCTTCCTGATCGCATCCACGAGCGCTTTTGCGGCTTCCACGCGGGCCGATTTGCAGAACCGCATCGACGCAGCCAAGGTTGTCCTCGACCAGATTATGAACGCGCAGGACCGCACCATCCCCACCGACATTCTTCGCTCCGCCACCTGCGTAGCCGTGGTTCCCGGAATGATCAAGGGAGCATTTGTCTTCGGCGCGCAATACGGGCAGGGCGTGGTCACCTGCCGCACCGGCCACGGCTGGAGCGGTCCGGTGTTTATCCGCATGGCGGGCGGGTCATTTGGATTTCAAATCGGAGGACAATCTACGGACCTGATCCTGGTTGCGGTGAACGATCGCGGGTTCCAGGACCTGCTCAAGAGCAAGTTCAAGATCGGCGGCGATGCCTCGGCGGCGGCCGGGCCAGTGGGCCGCGCCGGCCAGGCCTCGACCGACTGGAGGATGAACGCCGAGCTGCTCAGCTACTCGCGCAACAAAGGGCTGTTTGCCGGAATCGACCTGGACGGAACCAGCGTGACGCAGAACAAGGAAGATACCGACACCTACTACGGCGCTCCGGAGACGTTTGAGCAGGTGCTGCGCGGCCAGGTCGCGGTGCCGAGGGGCGCGGTTCCGTTTGTGCGCACCGTGGCCCACGACTTTGTGGTTGCGCGCGGCCACTAAATTCGAACCGAAATCTCCGCATCCCCGCTTGCGGCGTGGTCCGAGAAAAGATGGGAAACCATCGAGCGAGTTCGTCTGCATTGCGTCGAGAAAATGTTTTCCCGGTCCCTGAAGCTACAATGAAGGTCGGTTTTCCATGCGCGAGAACGTCGAATACTGGATTGTGGTGGCAGTCGCGCGCGCGTTAGGGCGTCTGCCGCGCGCGGTGGCGCGCCTGTGTTCGTCGGCTCTGGCTTTTGCCGTGTACTGGTGTTTTGGGCGCCTGCGCGCCGTGGGAGAGCGGAACCTCGCACTGGCTCTACCCACACTCTCGTCCCAGACCAAGAAAAAGATCCTGCGGGGCGTATACCGGCACCTCGGCTATCAACTGGTCGAGTTCTGCCGCATGACGCGCTACACGCCCGGGAACACCCGCAATTGGCTGCGCACCGAAGGCCTGGAACATTACCTGGCGGCTGAGGCGCGCGGCAAGGGCGTTCTTATCCTTACCGGCCACCTGGGAGCGTGGGAGGTTTCCAGCTTTTACCACTCCATGATGGGCCACCCCATGGGCATGGTGATCCGGCGGCTCGACAACCGGCGGCTGGACGTTTACGTGAACCGCATCCGCTGCCTGCATGGCAACTACGTGCTGCACAAGGACGATTTTGGGCGCGGGCTGCTGACCGCGATGCGCCAGGGCGGCGGCACGGTGGGCATCCTGATGGATACGAATATGACGCCTCCGCAGGGCGCGTTTGTGCGCTTTTTCGGGATCGAGGCCTGCACGGCCACCGGCTTGGCGCACGTGGCGCGCAAAACCGGCGCCGCGGTGGTACCCGGATTCATGATCTGGGACCCGGACGAGCGTTGCTATACTCTCCGCTTTGGTCCCGAAGTCCCCATGCCGCACAGCGGCGATGCCGCCGCCGATATTCTGGAAGGAACGCAGCGTGCAACAAGCGAAATCGAAACCTGGGTGCGGCGCTATCCTGACCAGTGGCTATGGATTCACCGGCGCTGGAAGACGCGTCCGCCGGGTGAGGCGCCGCTCTACTGATCTCAAATCTTTCCAGGAGGGTGCGCATGACCATCGGCGAACTGATTAAGACTCTGGGCGGAAAGCTGGCGCAGGGCGACCAGGAGTGGCCGGTAGACGGGGTGAGCTCGCGCCAGTTCGCCAGCCCCTCCGAAATTGTCTTTGCCGAGGATGGCGCCGCTGCCAGGGCCGCGCTGGAGAGCTACGCAGGCTTGGTCGTACTGCGCGCGGGAATCCTCGCCGGGTATCCGGCTGACAAGAACATCGTGGAGAACGATCATCCGCGGCTCTGGTTTGCGCGCGCGGGGCAGCTGCTGAAACCGATGCTGCCCTCGACGGGGGTTCACCCAAAGGCGGTAATCGGCGAAATGGTGCAACTGGGCGAGAACGTGACCGTGGGCCCCGGTGCGGTTCTCGAAAACTACGTGCACGTGGGCTCAGGGACGCGCATCGAGGCCGGCGCAGTCATCGGCGAGGGTGTGCGCATCGGCGAGCAGTGCCGCATTTATCCGCGCGTGGTCGTTTATCCGGGAACGGCGATCGGAAACTGGGTGACCGTCCACGCCGGAGCGGTGCTGGGCTCGGACGGTTTCGGCTACGTGCGCGACCCGGCGAGCGGCGCGTACACGCAGTTTCCACAGCAGGGCGCGCTGATGATTGAAGACGATGTGGAGATCGGCGCCAACAGCACCATCGACCGCGGCGCGCTGGCCGAGACCCACATCCGACGCGGCGTAAAGATAGACAACCTGGTGCACGTAGGGCACAACTGCGATGTGGGCGAGGACGTAATTCTGGTTGCGCTCACCGGCATCTCCGGCTCGTCGAGTATCGGCCGCGGCGCGGTGCTGGCAGGCCAGGTGGGCATCGGCGATCATGCGCATGTGGGAGAAGGCGTGATTCTTGGCGGACAATCCGGCGTGTTCAGCGGGAAGACGGTGTCAAAGGAAGGTTTGCCGCCGGGCACGGTACTCTACGGCACGCCGGCGCGGCCGTTGAAGCAGGTGTTGCGCGAACAGGCAGTGCTGGCGCGGTTGACGAAAGCAGAAAGGGCGGGGAAGAAAGAGGCAGGGACTAGAGAAGCAGGGACCAAGGGACCAGGGGCCAGGGATTAGAAGCGAAGCGCGTCCACGATGCGCGAATCACGATCCGCGAATCACCTTTTCTAAAAGGGCTTTTCGGTGAGAAACGGCTCGGGCTTGAGCGAGCCGTCGCGCTGCTTGACGAGCATCCGCACCTTGCCTTCGGCGGCGTCGAGCTCCTGTTTGCAGGCAGCCGACAGCGCCACTCCTTCTTCGAACAGCTTCAACGATTCTTCGAGGGCCAGATCGCCTTTTTCCAGTTGCTCGACGATCGATTCAAGTTTCTTCAGCGATTCTTCAAACGATGGCATACGAGCCGGCTCCGCGTGTTGAGTGGAAGCATCAGGATACTTGATTGGGGCCGAATCATGAGCTGGTCCGGTGGAAGGCCACCGCTCCCCGGGTCGCGTCGAGAAGTGGTTTCGGTGCGGAAGCTACAGCCTTCTCAACCTCGCCGCCAGGGCTTCAGCATTTCGCGCCAGGAGCGCTACATCGATTCCCGCGGCCACGAAGCTGAATCCCATCGCGAACATGGCCTCGGCCTCCTCAACGTCGCGCGCCAGCGTGCCTGCCGGCTTTCCCGCCGCGCCAATCCTCTCCGCTGCATCTTTGATGGCTGCCTGGACGGCGGGATGTTTCGGATTTCCAAGATAACCCATGTCGGCGGCCAGGTCGCTGGGGCCGATGAACATGCCATCCACGCCATCCACCTGCGCGATGGCCTCAATCTCTTTGAGCGCCGCGCGCGTTTCCAGTTGCACCAGCAGGCAGGTGTCCTGGTGCGCGTTTTCAAGATATTGCGGTACGCGGCCGAAGTCGCTGGCTCGCACCACCACGGCTACGCCACGCACGCCGCGGGGCGGATAGCGGGTTGCAGCTACGGCCCGGCGCGCCTCTTCAGCGCTCTGCACGAAGGGAACGAGGAGGGTGCGCGCACCCGCGTCAAGAGCGCGCTTGACGATGACCATATCGTTCCAAGGAACGCGGAATACCGGCTCCGCTGCGCCCCCGCGCATGGCCTGCAACTGAGCAACCAGCGAGGGAATGTCGTTGGGACCATGCTCGCCATCGATCACGATCCAATCGAAGCCGGCGCCGGCCAGGATTTCGGCGGCGATGGGGCTGGCCAACGCGCTCCAAAAGCCCACTTGACGCTTGCCCACCGCGAGCGCCTGCTTGAATGGATTGCGGCTGGAGGGTTGGGGCGAATCAGGCATGCTACCAGCTTAACAATGAAACACGCGTACGCCCATCCGAACCCGAACAGCAGCCAACCAGGACGCTGCGGAGGTTCATGCCTTTGGGCATAAAGGCGGCGGCTTGCGAAAGCGCCGAGCGGTCCGCGTAGCCGAAGCAGCTTACGGCGAAGAGGATGGCAATGATCAGATAGCGGACACGCGTGGATTTTTCGGGTTGAGCCAAGCAAACACCCTTCAATACCGACAGCATGAACCAAGGGCGCCGGACGAGCGCAGCGACGCCACGCCGATGGAATGCGCTCAGTGTGGCCGCTCCACCGGCATGCCCACGATCTTCAGGCGCACGCGATAGAGGCTGGTGGTCGCGGTAATGTAGAGCGTGCGCCGGTCCGAACCTGCCCAGGCCAGGTTTGAGACGCGCTCGGGAATCAGCAGCGTTCCCAGCGGCTTGCCTTCAGGGGTCAAGATCAACACGCCGCCCGGCCCGGCGCTGTAGACGTTGCCCTCTTCATCCAGCTTCATGCCATCGGGACCACCGGGGCGCGGGTCGGCGGTGGCATCGTAAAGAAGCCTGGCGTCGGTCAGCGTACCGTCGGGTTTCACGCGATACCGCATCCACAGCTTCCTGGGCTCCGAATTATCCACGTAGAGGTATTTTTCGTCGGGGGAAAACGCAATGCCGTTGGGCCGGGGCAGGTCGCTTACCAACAGCTCGAGCTCGCTGCGCGCAGGCGAGGCTCCCGGTTTCTGCTCCAGCGCGTGGGGAATCCGGTACACGCCGTTCACCTTCAGTTGCTTGTGCGGGTCGCTATCGTTCTGCGTGCGCAGTCCGTAGGGCGGATCGGTGAAGTAGAGCGAGCCGTCGGAGCGGTAGACCAGATCGTTGGGGCTGTTGAGGCGCTTGCCCTGGTAGGTATCGGCCAGGATGGTGATCTGGCCGTGCGGATCGAAGCTCTCGAAGCGGTAGACGTCGCGCTGCGCGTGCCCGGCCACCGTGAGCCGGCCGCGAGCGTCCAGCGTCATGCCGTTGGAGCCGGATTCGCGCCCGCCATAGGGCGCCGCGCCCAGGTAGCCGCTGGGCTGGAGGAAGATGCTTACGCCGCGACCCGGGGTCCAGCGGCGAATGCTATTACTGGGAATTTCGGCAAAAAACAGGCTGCCCTCGGCCCACACCGGCCCTTCAACCCAGGTGAAGCCGGTGGCAAGCCGCTCCAGTCGCGCTCCGGCGGGAACAATGCGGTCCAGGGCCGGGTCCAGGCGATCGACTTTGAGCGGGGCGGAATCTGGCGCGGCCGAAGCGGCGGACGAGGGACTGCGCGCCAGAAGAAACGCGCACAAGACAGGAACGAAAGTGGCGATGGTGACGATGCTGCAAAGCTTTATGGAGGTCATTCGATTCTCCGGTGCGGGATTCGGTTCCGGGCGCGGCTGAACGGGGCAGCGCGCGGAACCATAGCAGGTGCGGCGGATTCATGGTTCGCCGCGGCGGGTGGGGCTGTCAAGGAGGAGGACGCGTGTCGAGGCACTGGCCGGGGGTGCGGACAAAACAGGAGCGGAGGGCCTACAATTTCAACTGGTATGTCACGGGCGAAGGAAAAGACGTTTGAAGTGGCCTGCCCCGACTGCGGGGCGATGCTGAAGATTGACGGCGCGACGGGACTGGTGGTCAGCCACACCCCGGCGCCGCGCAAACGAATGTTCGAGGATTTGGAGACGGCGGCCAAGGCCATGCGCGAGCAGGAGGAGCGCAAGGAATCGATCTTCCGGCAGTCGGTGGACGCGGAAAGAAACAAAGCCGATCTGCTGGAAAAGAAGTTTGCCGAGGCGCTGCGCAAGGCCAAGGATGCGCCGGAGGGCAAGCCGCTGCGCGAATTCGACCTCGACTGAGGACCTTGATTGGCGGCGCGCATCCAAATAATCGAATGCCGGGCCGTGGGTGGGAACGAAACAGGATTCGCATGATTCCGCCGGCGGCTCGAAAGCCCGGCGAGAGAAGGAGAAGTCATGGTGGTTGTGCCGCTTGCCGCAACTGGAAATGAATCCGAAGCCCGAGGTGAAGGGGTTTGTACCGCCAGCTCCACCTGCTGGGTGCGTGTGACGGCTGCAGGAGCGCTGGCCGCCAGCGGGGTTCTGCTGATGGCGGGCAAGCGCCGCGCCGGCCTGGTGGCGGCTGTGGCGGGCACTGTCCTGACCGTCCTCGACCAGCAGGAGACGGTGCGCACCTGGTGGAACCGCGTGCCCGGCTATCTGGAAGAAGTGCAGAGCATTCTCACCCGCGTGCAGGGCGCCGTGGACGAGCTCTCGGCGCAGGGCGAGCGGCTGCGGAACATCCTGCAACGCTAGCTGATGGCAGGCGCCGACTGCTAATTCTGCCGCTCGACGAGGTAGCGCGCCACCGACTTCAATCCTTCCGCGCGGCTGCCGTATGGTTCGAGCGCCGCAAGAGCTTCCTTGACCAGATCGGCGGCGTCGCGCAGGCTTTGCTCGATGCCGTAGACGGCCGGCCAGGTCGCCTTTTCCGTTGCCTGGTCCTTGCCCGCGGTCTTGCCCAATTGCGCCGAGTCCTTGGTCATGTCGAGCACGTCGTCAACAATCTGGAAGGCCAATCCTTCCTTGCGGCCAAAGAGGTCCAGTCGCGCCGCATCCTCCGCGGTTGCCCCGGCGTAGACGCCGCCAGCCACCACGCTCACCCGGATCAGCGCGCCGGTCTTGGCGCGATGGATGGCCTGGACGATCTCCGGCGTGGGTTTTTTGTGTTCGCTCTCAAGGTCCAGTACCTGCCCGCCGATCATGCCTTCGACGGTGCCCACGGCGTTGGCAATCAATCCGATAATCTGGACGGTAGCGGCGGCGGGGCAGTCGAGGCCGGCCAGCACTTCGAAAGCGCGCGTCTGCAGAGCGTCGCCGGCGAGGATGGCGATGGCTTCGCCAAAGGCCACATGGCAAGTGGGCCGGCCGCGGCGGAGGTCGTCATTGTCGAGCGCAGGCAGATCGTCGTGGATGAGCGAATAGGTGTGCAGCATTTCGAGGGCTGCGCCCAGGCGCTCGATGCCGGGCGGGACAGCGCCGGCAATCGTGGCTCCGGCCTGCATGGCAAGGACAGGGCGCAGCCGTTTGCCGCCGGCAAAGACGGAGTGACGCATGGCCGCGTGAATGGACGCGGGCACGGTGTCAGCGCTGGGAAGCAACGTCTCCAGCGCGCGATCGGTGAGCTCCGCGTCCTCACGAATGAGGGATTTCACATCCTGAGCCATTGCATTCATGATACTGAAGCGCGGTAGAATTTTCGCTCCAGCAAACACACGGCTGTGAGCGCCAGCACGCCCAGAAGGCTTACCCAGCGGCTCAGCAGCACATCGGGAGTGGTGGTCCAGTCGATGCGCAGGCTGGATGGCCCGCGCGGCACGGGCACAGCTATCAGGCCGTCGTCGCGGCGGGGCAAGACAGTGATGGTTAGTCCATTCACCTGCACCCTCCACGCCGGAAAACTGAGCAGGCGCAGCACCAGGTACCCGGATTGGGGAGCATCTGCGCTCACGCGCAGATGCTCGGGGTTAGTGGCGCGGCCGCCAAGGAACGGGAAGGTTGCCGTGCAACTGTCCTGGCCGGCGGTCCAGACCAGATTGTTGTTGTCGGGGTTGTCAGCGTCCACTTTGCCCAGCTCCGCCGTCGGATCGCTGACCAGGCATGCGTCCGGCAGTCCCATGGCGATCTCGGTGATGTCGCCCTGGGGCGGCGCGTACTCATACATGCCTTCAAAGCCGGCACCGGCATGGTAATCGGCCAGCGAGGAAGGAACGGTATCTTCCGGATTGCAGACCTGGAAGAATCGGGTTGCGGCGCAGGCCGTGGCGCACGCAAAGGCCACCGCGCAGACGGCTGCGACCAAGCGGCGGGCGCGGCGGCCGGTGGGCCAGACCGCGGCCGCGAAGAAGATGGCCATGGGCGCTTCGACGGCTTCCATCCATCGCCACGGGTACTGCAGGAATTTGAATTTGGGCAGCAGTTGCCAGATGGGACGCGAGACAGGAAAGAGCAGAAAGAGCGCCACACATGGAATGGCAGCAAGCGGAATCCACCAGCGCCGCGAGCCGGTGGTTTTTTCGGACGCGAGGGTTCCTCGGCGCCAGGCAATGGCGAGGCAGAGAAGCGCGACGACGATCATGGAAATGGAAATCAACGAGACGGTGTGCAGAACCTCATCGTGCAGGGCCAGGGCCGGGTCGTTATGGCGCGCGAAGAGCCAATTGTTCTCGAAGTTGTAGCCGGGGTCCTGGGTGGCCTGGCGGATATCGACCCAGCGCTGCTCCCAGGCCGCGGGAATCCAGTAGACCGCGGTGAGGCCCAGGCCCAGGGCGGCGGCGATCACGGCGCGCAGGATGGGCGCCCATGATTTTTTGAGCGACGCGGCAAGCAGGGCGACCGCAGCGAGCAGGTAGCTGGCCATGACGCCCAGCGGCGCGTTTGAAAGCCAGGACGCGGCGAGAGCTAGAGCCAGGAGCGCGGTTGAGCCGTCGAGAGCGCGACGCACCAGCGATGCGGAGGGACGGCGATCGCGCAGCGCGAAGAGCAGCAGCAATGGAAGCCAGGCGCCGCCGGTGAACTCGGGGAATGCGGCGCGCTCGTAGGCGGTAAAGAGGGTGAAGCCGGAGAAGATGGCGGCGCAGCCGGCGAGCGTGGCTACGGGTTCGTCGCAAGCCTTAAGCGCCAGCGCGCGCGTGGCCAGTCCCGTGCCCGCGAGGCACAGGAAGGTGAGGACGATGGGCGCGAAATGCCAGGAAAAGACCAGGCCCAGCGCCGCGCCCAGCATCCACGTGAGCGGAGGATAGAAAACAAAGCGCGGCTCGCCGGCATCCCAGTTGGGGCTTGGCGTCCAATGCGGGTAGACGATGCCGTGGCGCCACGCATTCACGCAGTCGAGCCAGGAGACGAGATGCACGTTGAAGTCGTGGCCGCATGAGTTGCCGCGAATCAATTGCGGCGCGACGGCCAGCGCCGCGGCAGCGAGAATGATCGCCAGGCCGGTGAAACTTGGCCCGAGTTTCGCGCCGCGCGCCGGCTGAGGCGCTTCTTCAATTGCAAATTGACGTTCCACAACAGCTTTCCTGCGTCCCTTGCTCTCTTAGTTCCGAGTCCCTGGAACCGGTTGCGTAAATACCCAAGCCGCGCACGAACCGCCCCTCATGGGCTATAGATACCTGCATAAGAAATTTCCTGAAGCGGACCGAAAGACAACCGCAGATCCTTCGACTCCGTTGGCGCAAAAAGCCGCGCCAACTGCGCTCAGGATGACAGTTCCTGGCGGAATCGAGCCAGGGATGAACGCGGTCATTGCTTTTGCAGGAATCAATAAAGCCCCGGATTTATGCGCCTTTGGCGGCCCGGCTGAAGCCGTGCCCTTTCAAAGCCCTATTAATGCAACCAGCTCTCAAGCCGCCCTTACGGCTCCAGCCGCAGCGTGTGCGTGGTCTGCGCGGTGACGGCCGCAGGCGTAAACGGCAGCGCGAAAGTCGTTCCGCTGTACCACGCGTTCCACTGGTTGCGGTAGTAGGGGCTGAATACATTACTGCTCTCGCCGAGGACGATGTTCTCCGTCGAGCCATCGATATTGTTCCAGTCCATGGTGAAGCGCTGCGACGGGCCGACAAACGGGCTGACCTGCTTGACGGTGGTGGTGTCTCCGCTCATAGGCAGAGGTCCGGTGTTGGCGATGCGGCCAACCAGGGGCAGGAATTCGGCCAGCGGATGCTCGATATCGATCACGTGCCAGCCGCCGTACATCCAGTTGTCAATGTTGGCGGGTGCTTTGCCGTTGGTCATGCCCTCGCGTACGGCTTCCGTCAGCAGCGCGTTCCAGTCCTTATAGCCGATTGGCAGCCACGCCGGATCGAAGTTCATCACGATTTGCTCCTCGGCAAACTGCGATTCGCCCCAATGATAGTCGGTCCACAGGTCACCCAGCTTGGGTTTCAGGATCAGCGGCCAGAGCGCGTCGCGGGTCTGGTCGACGACGGACGGCGCGGCGGAATTCACGGTCAGTTTTCCATCCCAGCTCCGCATCAGGTCAGCAGCCTTGCGCAGGCGGTCGTCGACTCCGTCGGAATGGTCGATGGCATAGGCGAAGCGCTGGCCAAGTTCCTGGTCCACTTCGCTGTAAATGTCCATCTGCACCGAGAGCATGTCTTTGGGCGTAAGGCCGTCGCGTCCGTCGAGCAGCTTGTAGAGGCGCTCAATGCGATAGGGATCAATCCACTCGTCGGTGATTGGATATGGGGACTTATCAGTGGTTACGCGCGAGTTGGCCGTGGCCAGAAATCCGGAAGGCGGATCGAGGGCGTTGGGCATGTCAGCGAAGGGGATGTAGCCTTGCCACTCGTGCGCATGGTCCTGGATGGGCAGGTCCATAAGGCGCGCCGGGCGCAGGGGCACTTTGCCGATGGCGTGATACGCGATGTGGCCCTGGTCGTCGGAGTAGACAAGATTCTGCGCCGGCCAGCACCAGTCGGCGAGCGCCGCGGAGAATTCCGCCCAGTTCTCGGCCACGTTCATTGCGTACAGCGGAATGGCGTGCAGGGTGGGATCGTAGAGATTCCACTTAAGCGCGATGGGGCGCGGCTCATGGACCAGGGAGTTCACCAGCGGGCCGTGATCGGTGGACTCGACATCGACGGTCACATCGCGGCCGGCGCGCACATGAATCACCTCGCGATCCACGCTGAGGGGATGCCATTGCCCGTCTTGCCCCAGGTAGTTGCCTTTGCCGTCGAGCTTTTCGAAATAGAGATCTTGCACGTCGGCCATCAGGTCAGTGAATCCCCAGGCCACGTGCTCATTGTGCCCGGCGATGATGAAAGGAAATCCGGGCAAGGTGACGCCGGCGGCATCGAAGCCCGGAGCGCGCAGGCCGGCCATGTACCAGATGTTGGGCTCGGTGAGCCGGATGTGCATGTCGTTCGAGAGCAGCGATTTTCCGCTGGCGGTATGGCTGCCGGCGATGACCCACTGGTTTGAGCCCACGGAGCAGCCCCGGCAAAGCGGCCTCCCCAGCCCATCCTGGACCTCCATCGGAGCGTGGGGTTCGGGCGCGCCCGGGCTCGGCTCCGGAATCGGCGAAGGCGCTGCTCGGACCGCGCTGCTGTTCGCTCCGCTGTCTTCGTCGTCTTGGCTGCCATCTTGGCGCCGGAGCGGCGCGGGTTGCGGCCGGCTTAAGTCCGGATCCACGCCGGTAGGTGGATGGTCGCGCCACGAGCCGACCGGATAGAGGTCAGACTCCAGCTTCGGATTATTCAGCTTTGCGGCTACGTACCAGCGGTCCAGCTTGGTGGCGGCGTGCATGTCAAGCTCCTGCACCTCCATCAGCCCCACGCTGACGGAATCGACTCCGGTCCACGGCTGCGGTCTGTACATCAGGAGGCGGAACTCCGCCGGCAGCCTGCCTGTTGCCTCGCTTTGGGCAATAAATGCGTTCACGCCGCGCGCGTAGTCGTCCAGGCGCCTGCGATCAGCAGGCGGAAGACTGGCGTAAATGCGCTGAGCCTGCCTGCCGAATCCGAGCACGCGCTGCATGCGGTCGTGCTCGATGAGCGAGGGGCCGAGAATCTCGGCCAGATCACCGTTGGCGTGGCGGCGGAACATGTCCATCTGCCAGAGGCGGTCCTGCGCGGTTACGTAGCCCTGGGCTGCGAAGAGGTCATCCTGCGTGGCGGCGTCGATGTGCGGCGTGCCAAGGGCGTCGCGACGCACCGTCACCGGCGCAGAGAGCGCGGGCACGCGCAGCGTGCCGTCCATCTGCGGCAGGGCAGCGCGCTCGGCTGTGTAAAGCCACAGCACGCCCGCGATGGCCGCGAACAGAACGAGTACTGCGAGCGCGGCGGCGAACCACGTCAACCAGCGCAGCCAACGCCGCGGGGATGGGCTTGCCGGAAGACGGCCCGCGGTGGGAGTCGATGAGTGCGTTTCCGCCATGAGTCAGCTACAGGATAGCGCCGATCCACTGCGGAGCGTCGGTGCGGAGGGTTGCGACGGCGGATTGGGTTGAAGCGGCAGTGCGGGCAGGCTATCGCGCGGCCGGTTCCGGCGCACGGTCCGATTGCGCCGAAGTTCTACGCCCGTAGACTACCACCAGCCAGATCATCAGCAGCGCCAGGATTCCGAGAATCAGCAGGCTGCCTTCGGGGCCATCGGAGCCGCCGCTCAACAGCGGGTTTCCGGCGGGCGCGGTGCTGAGGAAGTGACCCTGGGGCACGAGACCGCTGTCGGCCGTGCCGTAGAAGTAGGTTTCGGCCCAGTCCCAGCCGGCGTGGCAGCCGATTGCCCACCATGCCGAGCCGGTGACGCGGATGCTGACGCAAAAGACGAAGCCGATGGCGGCAGCGCTGAAGATGCCAACCCAGTTCTCGCCGCCGTTGCCGGTGTGCAGGAAGCCGAAAAACGTGGACGTGACCCAGGCGGCCTGCCAGAACGCGCTGTGCGCGGCAGCCCTGCGGTGAAGAATGAAACAAGGCACGAGGCCCAGCAGCGCGATCACATACACGCCCCACATCTCGAGGCCCTTGTGGCGTACCGCCAGGCCGGCGCAGACCAGGGCCTCCAGGCCCAGCGCCCACCAGAAGTTGATGCCACGGGTGAGCGTGTATTGCAAATAACAGCGGAAGGTTCCTTCTTCCACGCATCCGGTCATCAGGAAGACGCAGCCCCAGAAGAGCGCATAGCCAAGGACCGCGGCTGCGGAGAGCGTTGGCCCTCCAAAGCGCAGCCAGTGGCCGGCTGCAAGCCCGCCCACCAGAATCGACAGTGCGGCAAAACCGACCGCCAGGCCGGCGAAGAAGTAGCGCGTGCGCCGCAGACCGCCAAGGTTGTAATCGATCATGCGCCGCCGCTCGATCAGAGCCGTCACGGGCGCGGCCACCAGCAGCCCCACGAACAGGACAAGCTCGTTGAAGAACACGCTCCGCGGGGTGAAGCCGAGCTTAGGGTTGACCAAGTGCAGGGTGGTGAGGACAACGCCCGTGGCAATGGCCGCGACGACATAAACGACGACGAAGATCAGCACCGACCAGCCGGCGCGCAGACCCTGCGGGCCGAGGAACATCCAGCGCAACCAGCTCTCCTTATCCGCCGGTCCGGGCGGCAAGGCCTCAGGCGGTGCGACAATTTCGCCGGGTTCGGGCTTCTGCGGTTCATCGGCTCGATGATTCAGGTCAAGCGATTCGGGCGTCTGCGGCTCCATGAGCCCTCCTTGGGCAGCGAAAGATTCGGCTGGAGCATTGTATCGAAGAGACGCCGCTGCCGGCTCGATGCACAGGTTCGATCGAGCTTCAGCGCTCTACTCGTCGCACAGTGCGGCCATGGGATCGATGCGTGCCGCGCGGTGCGCCGGAATCCAGCTTGCGAACAGCGCAATCGCCGCTACCGCTGCGGGGATGCCGGCAAAGACGGAGAAGGTCGTTTTCATGGTGTGAATTTCTGCCCGTGCTGACTAAAGCACGCTTTTATGGCCGACTGAACGCGGCCTCCAGGACGCATTAAGTTCATTGTTTTTAGCCAGTTGTACCGCCTTTTTGTGCCGCCTCCTGTAGACACACGAATCTGGAATCGGGTTGCGCGGGATGAAGACTGGACGGGGATTTCTACCTGGGAGTTTCCCCAGGTGAACAGCCGGCGAATCCGACAGCAACTGCAATGTTTGCGAGGGCATCCTAGTGGTCAAGCGACGCCTCTGCCGGTGCTGAGAAGCCGTTGGAATTAAGGGTCTTGGGGGAAGGATGCACACGGTAAACGAGGTTGGGGAAAAAGGCGTAGTCGGGGGCCCGGGAGGCAGCGGAACCAAGGTAGGGTCGCATTGGGTGCGATTTTATGAGGATCCGTCAGTGTTTCTCGATCAACTGGCGGAATTTGCGGGGTCGGCGCTGGGCTCGGGCGGCGCGTGCATTGTGATTGCCACCGCCGAGTGCCGCAGCGGTTTGGCCGACCGGCTCACAGAGTGGGCGATCGATGTCCGGCTGGCTGCCCGTTCGGGCCGGTACATCGCTGTCGATGCCCAGGAAATGCTGGGCCGGTTCATGGTGGAGGGTTGGCCTGACCGCGACCTGTTCTACCGCACGATTGAGCCGGTGCTGGCGCATGCCGAATCCGCGCTCACCCGCAAGTGCGGCGTGGTTTCGGTCTTTGGCGAGATGGTGGCCCTGCTGTGGAAGGGCGGGCACTACGATGCCACCATCCAGCTCGAGCAACTGTGGAACGAAGTGGCCACACAGCATTGCCTCTCGCTGCTCTGCGCCTATCCGCTCTCCCTTTTTGCCCACGACGCGGAGCAGGAAGGCTTCCGCAAGGTCTGCCAGCAGCATGCCGAAGCGGCGCCCGCCGAGAGCTTCACCTCGATGGGAAGTGAATCGGAGCGCAAGCGCATGGTCAGCTCGCTGCAGCAAAAGACGGCGCTGGTGTGCAGCGTGATGGAGGAGCGAGAGCGTGCCATTGCGGAGCGCAAGCACGCTGAAGAGAAGCTCTTTCGCAGCGAAGAGTTTGCGCGCAAGGTGGTGGAGAGCTGCACGGACTGCGTGAAGGTTCTGGACCTGGAGGGGCGCCTCGAATACATGAGCCCCTCAGGGCAGGCGGCGATGGAGATTTCGGACCTAAGCAGATTTCTGGGCAGGACCTGGCTGGAGCTGTGGAAGGACGAGGACCGTCCGCGCATCGAAGAAGCGGTTGCAGTGGCGAAACGCGGTGGCGTAGGCATGTTTCAGGCCGATTGCATCACCATCTCCGACCGGCGCAAATACTGGGACGTCCGCGTTACGCCGGCCCGCGGACGCGACGGCGCCATCGAACGCCTGATCGCCTTCTCGCGCGACTTGACGGAGTTGCACGAGGCGCAGCAGATCGCCATTCAGGCGGAGAAGGTGGCCGCCGCCGGGCGCATGGCGGCCACCATTGCGCACGAGATCAACAATCCGCTGGAAGCGGTTACCAACTTCATTTACCTGGCGCGCACCAGTCCCAAGATGCCTGAAGAAGCAGCCCGCCAACTGGAGATTGCCGACCGCGAGCTGACGCGCGTGGCGCAGATGGCGCAGAAGACGCTGGGCTTCTATCGCGACACGTCGAAGAACAAGTGGATGGGCGTTTGCGAGGTGGTGGATGACGTGCTGCTCATCTACGAGCGCAAGCTGCGCAACAAACAGATGCAGACCACAGTCGACGTCGATCCTTCCCTGAAAATCTTTGTCAAGCAGGGCGAGCTCAAACAGGCGCTCTCAAACCTGGTGGCCAACGCCATTGACGCCTCGCGCGAGGGCGGCGCCATCTGGCTGCGCGCGCACGCGAGCAAAAACTGGACCAACGACATGGAGCCGGGCATCCGCATCACACTGGCAGACAACGGTTCAGGCATGGCGCCGGAAGTCCAGAAGCGCATCTTCGCTCCGTTCTTTACAACCAAGACGAACGTGGGAACGGGCATCGGGTTGTGGGTCACCAAGTCGCTGATCGAGCAGCAGTGCGGTTACCTGCGCTTCCGCAGCCGCCAGGGCCGGCATTCCGGAACAGTAATGAGCATGTTTCTGCCCGCAGAGCCCCATCCACAGGCCCACCAGGCTCAACTGGCCGCTTAAGGATTCCGCCAGATTCCGTAGCTGCAATTCTCATTGCGGGCCATACGCCTGCGCGCCGCCGTGAAATTTCGCGGGCTCAGCGGGGCGCCCATCATCAGGCCGGATCACCCATACATTGCCGACGAGAAAATCCGAATTGGGGGCAAGATTCGGAGTGCGCTACGAGCGATAATGAGCGACGATGGTTTCATGAACAGCAACGCACAGCTCGTGCCGGATGCTTCTCGCATCTCATCCTTTCGCGTGTCGCTCGATGCAGAAAATGACGCAGGGACGGACGGCCGCAAGACCGAATCGTCCCCGCTCGATGTTGAAACCGCGTGGCGGCAGCTTCTCGTCCGCAACCGCAAGGCGGGTTTCTTTTACGGCGTTACCAGCACTGGAGTTTTTTGCCGCGCCGGCTGCGCCAGCCGGCGGCCTCGGCGCGCCAACGTACGATTCTTCCGTACGGCGGCCGAGGCGCAGGCGGCTGGATTTCGCCCCTGCCAGCGCTGCCGCCCCACCACTGCCACTGCGTGGGGCAGACCTTTGGACCAGATTCGCGCCTACATCGAGGGTCACTTGGATCAGCGGGTGCGGCTGGCCGAGCTTGGCCGCCTGGCGGGACTCAGCCCGTTTACCGTGCAACGGCTGTTCAAGCGTGAGATGGGCGTGAGCCCGCTCGAGTATCAGCGCGCGCTTCGGGCCGGCTCCTTGCGCGGCGCGTTGAAGAGAGGTGACAGCGTGACGAATGCCATTTACAACTCCGGTTTTGGATCCTCGAGCCGCGCGTGGGAGGGCGCGCAACTGGGAATGACGCCGGCGCGGTTTGCCAAGGGCGGCAAAGGCGAGCTGATCCGGTGGTGCGCCGCGGCTTCTCCATTTGGCTGGGTGATTGTGGGGGCGACCGGACGCGGGTTGTGCTGGTTGTCGCTGGCCCGGACGCGCGCGGAAGCCGAGGCGAGCCTGCGCGCGGAATTTCCCGCGGCTACTTTGCACCAGGATTCTTCTCTGACGCGGTTTGTGGACGCGGCAATTACCAGCGTTCGCGAAGGCTCCGATCCGGACGGGAGCCGTGACTCGGCGGAACGGCTCGACTTGCGGGGCACGGTGTTTCAGTTGCGGGTTTGGCAGGCACTGCGACAGATTCCGCGCGGCGAGACCCGCACTTACGGCCAGTTGGCGCGCGAGTTGGGCAACCCCAAGGCTTTCCGCGCCGTGGCCCGGGCTTGCGCGCTGAACCGCGTGGCGCTGCTGGTGCCGTGCCATCGCGTGGTGGGCGCGGGCGGCTCGGCGACCGGCTACCGCTGGGGCATCGACCGCAAACTGCAGATCCTGGCTGCCGAAAGCTCTTCCCGCTGAACGCGATTGGTGGAACCGGAAGCGCGGGTTTCGCGTACCATTGACGTGCCGGGGTTTGCGACGGTTCGATTTGCGCGCGCTTGGAGCAGGGGAGGGGACGATGTACTGCAGTGGATGCGGTGTGGCTTTAGCGCCGGGGCAGGCGTTTTGCCCGCAGTGCGGACGGCCGGTGGCGCCTGCTGTTCCTCCGGCTCCTGCGCTTCCGAATTTCGCATTCCAGGTGGAAAGCTATCGCGGCAAGATCCGGGCACTGGCGGCTGTATGGTTTGTCTACGCGGGGCTTAGGCTCTTGCTTGGATTCGCTGCCCTCACCTTTGCCAAACAATTCCTGAGCGGTGGATTCGGACCATGGATGAATGGCGCCACTCCGCCGGCCTGGATTTTCCCGGCCATTTTCAGGATTGCGTGGATCGCGCTTGTGGTATGGAGCGGGTTAGCCGCGGCGGCAGGATGGGGCCTGCTGGAGAACGCGCAGTGGGGCCGCATCGTCGCGATTATCGCGGCAATCGTGAACCTGATCAAGTTTCCGTTTGGAACGGCGATGGGGATATGGACACTGGTGATGCTGCTGGGGTACAGGAATGCGACGCTGTACGAGCAGCTATAAAGGCAGGGGCAGCGGCCAGGGGTCAGGCTGTTCCCCATATGGGTTTCAGACCACCCAGTTTTGCACCATTGGGGGTTGCCACAAGTCTCGATTTTGAGACTTGGGAAGGCGCCATCTAAAGGAACGAAATCAAGCGGCCGCGGATCTCACAGCGGCAGCCACTCGAAGGAGAACACCTTCCCGGCCTCGGCAGGATCCAATTTGACTCCAGCGAGCTCAGCGGCCCTGGCCAGCGCCGGGTCGCGGCCCGCGGCCAGGTCGGCCCCGGTCGGCAGAATCACCTCGTCGGGCGTGACCCCGGTCTTCTCAAGACTCTTGCCGTCGCTCATGATCAGATTGGCGTCGGTAACGCTGAATCCGTAGAAAATCTGAGTGCCAAGACCTTGCGAGTCCTGGTAGAGTTTCGCTTCCATCACCGCGCCGGCGGTCCGGTCTCCGATCACCGTTCCCCGATGTTCGAGTTGAACCACGCGCGCCAGCAGCTCCGAGGCGGAAGCCGATCCGGCGTCGACAAGCACGATGAGTTTTCCTCGAAATGGCTGCCCATGGTGCTTTGCAATCTCCGGCTTTGAGGGTTTTCTGCTCACCTTGTCGGCGATCTTTACATCGTGATCGAAGAGCGAGCCCAGGATCCATTCCAGCGTATCGACGGAGCCCCCGGGGTTTCCACGCAGATCGAGGACCAGCGCCGAGTGCTTGCGCGCCTTATCCATGAACTCGTCGAAAGGGCCCTCGTCCCCGTCGAATTGCTGCAACTTGAGGAATATGGCATCGCCGATCTCCCGGAATTGCGCGCGCGAAACGTGGTCCTCCATCTCCCCCTTCCGGATCAGGTCCCAAACATCGGTTTCCCCTCCTGAATCTCCCGTCAGGTCCAGAACCCGTTTTCCTTCCTTGATCGTAGAGTTCACGATGGCCATGCGTTGCTCGCCGGTTGGAGCCTGGAGATCCAGCTAGAATCCGCTTTGCGGCGCCAGCACAAGGAAGTAGTACTGCATATCGTGGAAGTCGGCGCGGTTCACGTCATAGCCGTCCAGCTTGAGCACCTGGTCGCCGGGGCGCAGCTTGCTGGCGGCGTCGGTTCCGGGACGAACCCGCGTGACGAAACAGGAGTCTCCCACCAGCGCAAGGCGGTATCCTGGCTCGACGCGAGCGGCGTGTTGCGGGGGAACGAAGTAAGTGTGCGAATCCTGGAGGCCGGAAAGGAAGGCGGCCACGATCCTGAAGCCGTCGCCGTTGCTATGTGCGGCCGCGACGCGCGCGGAATACTCCCGATAGCGGGCGTCCAAATCAAGGTTGTTGAATTTCTGGTCATAGTAATGCTTTTTGACCTCGTCGCGAGCGTCGCGAAGCATCTCAGAAATCTCCGCCCGCCCATCGTTGCTCAAGGTCTGCTGTTGCTGCGCCCCGGAGACTGTGCCTGCAAAGAATGAACAGGCAAAGAAACCGGCAATCGCCGGCAGAGAACGACAGTGCATCATCGGCAAAGTGTTCATTCCTTGAGATCCGTCTGGATAACGATGACCAGCTTACACCCGCGGGGAGCGATCTTCAATGCAGCGGTCGATTCAGTACAATTTGGATATGGCCTTTCCTGAAAACCGGATGCGCCGGCTGCGGCGGAGCGACGCTTTGCGCGCGCTGGTGCGCGAGACCACGCTCGAGCCCGGTGACCTGATCTATCCGCTCTTTATCTGCCCCGGCAAGGGCGTGCGTAATGCCGTCGGATCGATGCCAGGCGTCTTCAATGTGTCAGTGGACGAAGCCGTGCGCGAGGCCGAGGAAGCGGCGCGGCTGGGGATTGGCGGGCTGCTGCTGTTTGGATTGCCGGAAGCGAAGGACGAGCAGGGCACGGGCGCGTGGGATGAGAACGGCATCGTGCAGCAGGCGCTGCGGGCGCTGAAGCAGTCCGATGCGGCAAAGAAGCTGGTGCTGATCGCAGACGTCTGCCTGTGCGAGTACACCAGCCACGGGCACTGCGGGGTGGTTGTGGAGGGGCGTGAAGGGTTCGAGGTCGATAACGATCCTACGCTGGAGCTGTTGGCGCGTACTGCGGTGAGCCAGGCGCGCGCAGGAGCGGACGTGGTGGCGCCGAGCGACATGATGGACGGCCGCGTGGCGGCCATTCGCTGCGCGCTCGATGCCTCCGGGCTGGGCATGACGCCGATTCTCAGCTACGCTTCGAAATTCGCTTCGGCGTTTTACGGGCCCTTCCGCGAGGCTGCCGATTCGGCGCCCCAGTTTGGAGACAGGCGCAGCTACCAGATGGACGGGGCCAATCTCAGAGAGGCGATGCGCGAGATTCAGCTCGACCTGAACGAGGGCGCGGACATGATCCTGATGAAGCCGGCCATGCCCTATCTCGACGTGGTGCGCGCTGCGCGCAATCGCTTCGGTGTGCCCATGGGCGCGTATCAGGTTTCCGGCGAATATTCCATGCTGCAGGCGGCATTTGAGAAGGGCTGGCTGGACCGCGATCGGGCGATCCTGGAGTCGCTGGTCGGCATCCGGCGCGCCGGGGCGGATTTCATTGTGACGTATTTCGCGCAGGATGCGGCGAGGCTGCTGGGTTAGGTTTGTGAGCGGGGGATCTCTTCCCTGCGGGCTGAAGGGGGTTCAGCGCCGCGTCCGGACCAATCGGGGAACAAAAACATTTTGGCTAGAAATGGATTCATAACCCGTCTGTCATCGTCCCTCAGGAGCTAAGCCCCGCGTTTTTGGGGAACTTATTGGCACGGCTGAAGCCGTGCCCTTTCAAAACCAGGGTTATGAGACAGCTTCCAGGGAAAAGCCTCACCATCCTGCTCCCTTTCATGGCATCCACTTCCGTTGCAGCCGAATCCAACTGCAAGATGCCAACGGAAGTTCATTGGCCGGCTATCGCCCTTCGCCTCGTCCTGACGCTGCTTGCCGGCGGGCTGCTCGGAATCGAGCGCAGCAGGACGGGCCACGCCGCCGGGCTGCGCACCACGCTGCTGGTCACGCTTGCCGCCTCCGTCGCGATGATCCAGATGAATCTGCTCATCCCTACGAATGGCAAGCCGCCCAATTCTTACGCGGTGATGGACCTGATGCGCCTGCCGCTCGGCATTTTAACGGGCGTGGGATTCATCGGCGCAGGGGTTATTGTGCGCAAGAACGAGCTGGTGATCGGCGTGACCACCGCAGCGACCATGTGGTTCGCAACCGTGGTGGGATTGTGCATGGGCGGAGGGCAACTGGCGCTGGGATCGGTTTCGACCGTCATCGGTTTCGCGGTTCTGTGGGCGCTTCGCTATTTCGAGAACTACGTAGAACGTTTCCGGCTCGCCCAGTTGAAGATCACGGTGCGCAGCGGCCATCTTGCTCCGCGCGAATTGCGCGACCGGCTGAAGGCCGCGGACTTTGAGATAAAATCCCTGTCGGTCCACAACTGCGTCGACGAGCGCCAGCAGAAGCTTGCCTGCGAAGTGCGTTGGCCGTCTGCCCGCGACAGCGCGGACATTCCTCCGGTGGTTGGTGAGCTGGAGCGGCTGCCTGGAGTGCTGGAGCTCGAATGGACCGCCATCAGCCCGGGCGGGTGATGAGGATGCTTCGTGGCGACAGCGATGAATGGCGCATAAAAATCCTTGGGAATCGCGGCGCGATGTGGT
Source organism: Acidobacteriaceae bacterium (assembly GCA_030037545.1). GTDB lineage: Bacteria > Acidobacteriota > Terriglobia > Terriglobales > Acidobacteriaceae > Telmatobacter. The sequence goes on from JASHRF010000076.1 coordinate 26,965, forward strand.
TTTCTTACTAGAAGTGGTTTCATAACCCGTCTATCATCGTCCCTCAGGGGCTAAAGCCCCACGTTTTTGGGGAACTTATTGGCACGGCTGAAGCCGTGCCCTTTCAAAACAGGGTTATGAAACAGCTTCTAGAACCGGTTGCACAAATCTGAGCAGATGGCAGAGAAGGCATCCCTCAGGGGCTGAAGCCCGCGGCAGGTACCTTGCCCTTTGCGGTCCGGCTTGCCCAGAGGGCTCGCACCGTGCCCTGTTACGCACCTATTTATGCAGCCAGTTTTAGAACCTGCCTATGCGCAAGCGACTGGAAGGCTATTTTGAATTTGCGCGCCTGGGGACGAACTGGCGCACCGAAGCGCTGGCCGGCGCCACTACGTTCATCACCATGGCGTACATCGTGCTGGTGAATCCGGCCATTCTGGCCGATGCCGGCGTGCCCGTGCCTGCGGCGACTGCGGCTACGTGCATTTCGGCGGCCTTCGGGTCCATCCTGATGGGCGTGCTGGCGCGCTATCCCATCGCGCTGGCCCCGGGCATGGGCCTGAACGCGTACTTTACCTACACCGTCTGCATCAAGATGCACGTGCCCTGGCAGACAGCGCTGGGCGCGGTGTTTATTTCCGGCGTCCTTTTTCTCTGCATCACCGCGGCCGGTATCCGGCAAATGATTTTGCGCGCCATTCCGCATCAGTTGTATGCAGCCGTGGCCAGCGGAATCGGGTTATTTATCGCGTTTATCGGCTTTCAGCACGCAGGGCTGGTGGTGCGCGATCCGAATACGTTTGTCGGCATTGGCAACGTTCGCAATCCCACCACGGCGCTGGCGCTGTTCGGACTTATTCTCATGGTCGCGCTGGAGGTGAAGAAAGTGCGCGGGTCGATTCTGATCGGCGTGCTGGCAGTGACGGGGGCGGCGTGGCCGCTGGGGTTGGCGCACTGGAGCCATGCGAGCATCGGCCTGCGCGCGCTCACCCTCACCGCATTCAAGCTCGACATTCCCGGAGCGCTGCACAAAGGGCTGCTGGAGATTATCTTCGTATTTTTCTTTGTCGATTTGTTTGACAACCTGGGCACGCTGGTGGCGGTGACGAAACGCGCCGGGCTGATTGAGGCCGATCATTCGATTCCGCGGCTCAACCGCATTCTCTTCGCCGATGCGGCGGCCACGGTGGTGGGCTCGCTGACGGGCACTTCGACGGTGACCAGCTACGTGGAATCGACGGCGGGCGTGATGGCCGGCGGGCGCTCCGGCGTCGCGGCCATTGTTACGGGGTTGTTGTTTGTGGCGGCCATCGGCGCAGCGCCTTTTGCGGGCGTGGCGCCGGCCGCGGCCACGGCGCCGGCGCTGATCCTGGTGGGATCGATGATGCTGACGGCGATTGCAGAGATCAACTGGCACGATCCGCTGGCGGCGGTTCCGGCTTTCCTGACTTTGGTTTTGATCCCATTCACCTATTCCATCGCCAACGGGCTGGGCTTCGGCATCATCGCGTGGGCGGTGCTGCACCTGGCAGCGGGAAAGCTGCGCCGGCGCGATTGGCTTCTCTATGTGCTCGCTATCCTGTTTATGGCGCGGTTCATTTATCTGGGCGCGAATTAGCATCTGTTACCATGTTGATCGTTCACTGGAAGGAAACCAACATGCACTGGTACGACTTTCTGGCGTACTTCTTCGGTGGAGCATTCCTCGCCAACTCCCTGCCTCATCTCATCAACGGAATCTCGGGACGAGCCTTTCAGAGCCCCTTCGCCAAGCCCCCGGGGAAGGGTTTGTCCTCTTCGACAGTGAATGTTCTGTGGGGATTCTTCAATCTAGTCGCCGCTTATCTGCTCATCTTCGATGTCGGCAACTTCAGTCTTCACGACGTTCCGCAGGCCCTCACTCTCGGCGCGGGAATGCTGATCATGTCGCTTATGCTTGCCCGCACCTTCGGACGCTTTTATGGCGGACGGTAGGTCCGCCCGTGGCGCGGTTCATTTATCTGGGCGCGATTGCGAAACGATGTAGGTGCGGAATTAGTGACCGGTTTTCCGCCGTTGCCAGATTGAGTCCTGCGTTCCAAATGCCCTAAAAGTCGTAAACTCTTATCATTCCTCCCCGGTAGCATGAGGACAGCTCTGCGCGTGCGCGCGGAGTGGCGCAAGGTCATGGATGGGCAGCAAAAATTCGCGTTAACGTGGGCTTACTTCCGAAGATGAAGACGATCCCGTGCAGCAGGGCCTGGATTGGTTCGACCTTGACCGGCTTGATCCCAGCCGGCGCTATCCCGGCTGGATGGACGAGGGGCGCGCGGAGGCTGGCCAAGTCCCCGCTGGTCGCTGCATCGGCAGCGTCGCTGGCGGTTGCGGTCGCGCTCTCGGGATGCGAGAACGTGGCCACGTATACCCAGCCCAGCCTGGTGCGGGCGATTGATGCTTCTTATATTGCACCAGCCGCGAACGTGACCGTAGAAGGCGAACTGATCGCCGGGAATATCGGCCAGGGATACATTGGCTCTTACGCCACTTTGCCGGCCTCGAACGCCGCGCCTATCGATATTACGGCTTCGACTGGCGGAGCGACCCTGGTTTCGACCACCGGAACGCTGCTTGCGGGCCACCAGCACTCGATCCTGCTGACGGATAACGGCGCCGCGCCTACCGGCTACGAGGTGACGATCCTCGAAGACCAGGACGTGGCGGCGGCGCAGGGTCACTCGGCGTTCCGATTCTTGAACCAGGCTCCCAAAACCGGTGCCGTGGACGTGTACATGATTCCCTCGGGCACCACGATGGCGAACGCCATTCCTATCGTGACCGATCTGGCGGTGGGCGGCACCACCGGGTACATCAGCTTCAACTCGCAGACGGTGACCATGGTGATAACACCTACCGGTTTGACCACGCCCAGTTACACATCGACTTCCATGGCGCTGATCGGCGGCGAAGTGCGCACGGTGCTGATTGTCGACACCCAACTGACGTCGAATCCGCCGGTCGAAGCCTTCATCGCCGACGACGCCGGGCCATCGGATTAAGATAGAGTACGTCCGATGCGTTTTCCCCGCTTCTTTCGCGCATTCCTGTTGGTTGTCTTTGCGATCCAAGCCGCTGCGCTTGCGTTCGCGGCCGACGGCTACCGCGTTGTTGACGTTTATCCCCACGACCCTCATGCATTCACTCAGGGACTCATCTATCTGGATGGGCACCTGTATGAGAGCACCGGCTTGAGGGGGCAGTCGTCGCTGCGCATGGAGGACCTGCAAACCGGGCGTGTTTTGCAACAGGTGGACTTGCCGGCGCAGGACTTTGGGGAAGGACTTGCATCCTGGGGTAGCACGCTAATTCAGCTCACCTGGCAGGCGCACATTGCTTTTGTATACGACCGCTTCAGCTTTCGCCTGCTGCGCACGTTTCACTACGACGAGGAAGGCTGGGGCCTGACGCAGGATGGCAAACACCTGATCCTGAGCGATGGAACCGCGACCCTTCACTTTTTCGATCCCTCGACATTCCGCGAAGTGGGGCACATCGAGGTGAAGGACCATGGGACTCCCGTGACGCAACTCAACGAGCTGGAATATGTGCGCGGGCAAATCTACTCCAACGTGTGGCACTCCAACCGCATCGCGCGCATCTCGCCGGAGACCGGACAGGTGCTGGGCTGGATTGACCTGAGCGGTCTGCTGCAGCCGGGCGAAGTGACCAATCCCGAGGCCGTCCTCAACGGCATCGCTTATGACGCCGCGCACGATCGGCTTTTTGTGACCGGAAAGCTTTGGCCAAAGCTATTTGAGATCAAGGTGGTTCCGGAAGGGGCAAAAGAAATTCCCGCCAGACGCACCAAGTAACAATTTGGGACGGTCGGACACAGGCGTAGCGCCATCACAGTGCGCCACCCCGCAATCAAGGTATACTTTGCCCCGAGGTGAAGTAACCCGGCCATGGACCCGTCTTCGATTGTTCTCCCGAATTCCCTGCAAAACGCGTGGGTGCTCACCATCGTTCTGGCTTTTGCCGGCTACCTGGTGACGTTCATGTTCACGCGCATGATGGCGCGGCGCGCCGACCTGCTGCGCATGGTCAACGAGCGGCTGAACGAGTTCTACGGGCCGCTCTACGTGGCTTCGCAGGCGGGCAACATCGCTTACCGGTCGCTGCTCCAGAAGCAGGGCAAGACGCAGAGCTTTCCCATCCTCGACAGCGAGCTGGCGGAGTGGGTGCTGTGGATGAAGACCATCTTCATGCCGCTGAACGATATTCGCGAGAAGATCATCATCGAGAAGGCGCACCTGATCGTGGAGGAGCAGATGCCGCGCTGCCTGCTCGATTTTGTCACCCACGTGGTGGGTTACAAGGCGGTGCTGGCCAAGTGGGCGGAGGGCGATTACACCGAGCGGCGATCGACTATCGGCTGGCCGCCGGAGTTCGATATCTATGTCGAGCGTTCGTACCAGGCGCTCAAAGCGGAGCAGACGCGGCTGATGCACAATATGGCGTGGCGGGCCTGGCGGCGCTGTTTCCCGCGCCGCAGCCGGGAACCGCGCGCCGCAACCCGCAGCGCACCCGTGAAGGCTTAACTTGCCCGCCTAGCGGGATTAAGCAGGTGTGTTGAGGGCCAGGTTCTTCCACAGGCGCAGGGTGGGCTCGGCCTGGTTGATGGTGTAGAAGTGCAGGCCGGGGGCGCCGTTTTTGAGCAGCGTTTCGCAGAGGCGCGTGACCACGCCGAGACCGAAATCGTGCAGCGCGGCCTTGTCGAATTGCAGCTCCTCGAGGCGCAGGCGAATCCAGCGCGGCAGGTCGGCGCCGCAACCGCTGGTAAAGCGCGCGATGCTCGCATAGCTGGTAATGGGCATGATGCCGGGCACGATGGGGATGGCGATGCCCGCGCGGGCGCAGCGGTCGATAAAATCGAAGTACGAATCGGGATTGTAGAAGAGCTGGGTGAGCGCGGCGTCCGCGCCGGCCTCGACCTTGCGACGAAAGTTGTCGAAGTCCGCGCCGGGATTGGGCGCTTGCGGGTGCATCTCGGGATACGCGGCCACTTCGATCTTGAAGTGGTTGCCCTGGGTCTGGCGGATGAAGCTCACCAGCTCATTGGCGTAATGGAATTCGCCGGGCGCGGCGGGGCTCATGGCCGTGGCGGGCAAATCGCCGCGCAGGGCCACGATGCGCTTGACGCCGGCGGCGCGATAGCGGTCGAGCAGCATGGCCACGTGGGCGCGCGTCGAGCCCACGCAAGTGAGGTGCGGCGCCGTCTCCACGCCGGTATGCTCGACGACGGTGAGCAGCGTTTGGTAAGTGCCGTCCTGGTCGGAGCCACCCGCGCCATAGGTGACGGAGAAGTAGTCGGGGCGCAGTGCGGCAAGCTGGCTGAGGACGCCGGGCAGCCTGGCCGCGGCCTCGGGCGTGCGCGGCGGAAAGAGCTCAAAAGAGAGGGTGGGTTGAGAACTCATGGGTTTGAATCCTCGTGCGTGTCAACGGGCGAAAGCATAATCCTCCTCAACTCCGCCAGCGTCGGGAGCATGTCCTCTCTGGTTGCATCCAATCCCATCTGTTCATAGACGGCCCAGAAAAGATAGTCCAAAAGTGCGGAGCCGGAAGCATCGTTCACCAGCAGGTCATAGACCTTGCCAATATATCCGTCGTATCCGTCCTGAGCGTTGGGCTCATCCTGGATTCCGATCGGGTCCCATGTCCGCAAGAGTACATGTCGAATTTCCGCGCGAATCTTGCGAGATTGAGCCTTATTGATCATTGGCAGCCTTAGCGCGCTGGTGACCACCAGCCAGCGCGCGGAAACAGAAGGCTGAAAAGCAACCGCAGATCCTTCGCTCACCGCCCCCAAACTGAAAAACGTTCGGGGCCTCGTTCGCTCAGGATGACAGTTTCCGTTCGTAAACAGCTCGTCTTATCCCTGATCTCTGACACCTGTTCCCTCATCCCTAATAGCGGTAGTGGTCCGCCTTGTACGGCCCTTCCACGGGTACGCCGAGGTAATCCGCCTGCTTGGGCGTGAGCCTGGTCAGCTTGACGCCGATTTTCTCGAGATGCAGGCGCGCGACTTCTTCGTCCAGCTTCTTGGGCAGCGTGTAAACGGCGGCCTTGTAGCTGTCGCGGTTCTTCCACAGATCGATCTGCGCCAGCGTCTGGTTGGCGAAGCTGTTCGACATGACGAAGCTGGGATGGCCGGTGGCGCAGCCCAGGTTCACCAGGCGGCCTTCGGCGAGGATGAAGATGCTATGGCCGGCTTTGCCCGGTCCGGAAGGGAAGGTGTACTTGTCGACCTGGGGCTTGATGTTGAGCTTGGTCACGCCCTGGGCCGCGTTCAGGCGGTCCATCTGGATCTCGTTGTCGAAGTGGCCGATGTTGCAGACGATGGCCTGGTCCTTCATCTTCTGCATGTGCTCGAGGGTGATGATATCGGTGTTGCCGGTGCAGGTGACGTAAATGTCGCCACGGCCCAGCGTGTCTTCGACGGTTGCAACCTCGAATCCTTCCATGGCCGCCTGCAGCGCGTTGATGGGGTCGATTTCGGTGACGATGACGCGCGCGCCCATGCCGCGCAGCGAGTGGCTCGAGCCTTTGCCCACGTCGCCGTAGCCGCAGATGACGGCGACTTTGCCGGCCACCATGACGTCGGTGGCGCGCTTGATGCCGTCAGCGAGCGACTCGCGGCAGCCATACAGATTATCGAACTTGCTCTTGGTCACCGAGTCGTTGACGTTTATGGCGGGAACCAGCAGCTTGCCCTGCTCCATCATCTTGTAAAGGCGATGCACGCCGGTGGTGGTTTCCTCTGAGACGCCGCGCCACTCTGCAGCCACCTTGTGCCAGTGCCGCGGGTCGTCCGCGTAGACTTTCTTGAGCAGGTCCTTGATCACCTGCTCTTCGTGATTGCCGCTGGGTGAATCTACCCACCTGTCGCCCTCTTCGAGCTCATAGCCTTTATGGATGAGCAGGGTGGCGTCGCCACCATCGTCGACGACGAGCTGCGGGCCTTTGCCGCGCTGGTGCGTCAGCGCGCGCCAGGTGCACTCCCAATAATCTTCGAGGGATTCGCCCTTCCAGGCGAAGACGGGAACGCCCGCCGCGGCAATCGCAGCCGCCGCGTGATCCTGCGTGGAAAAAATGTTGCAGCTTGCCCAGCGCACTTCGGCGCCCAGGCTGACCAGGGTCTCGATCAGCACGGCGGTCTGGATGGTCATGTGCAGCGAGCCGGTGATGCGCACGCTGGCGAGCGGCTTTTCGGCGGCATATTTGTTGCGGATGGCCATGAGGCCGGGCATCTCCTGCTCGGCGATGACGATCTCCTTGCGGCCCCAATCGGCCAGGCTCATATCGGCCACTTTGCAGGCCAGGCCGGTGACTTCCAGGGTGGGGGTTGCCATTTGTTCTCCTTTACATCGTCCCATCGTGATATGTTGATATGTATCAGAACTGTGCGATGGCGTCAATTGTGAAAATGCTGCGCGTGGTAGCCGATCCCTACCGGCTGCGCATCCTCTTGCTTCTAAAGGGCGAAGAGCTCACCGTGGCAGAGCTGCAGGAGATCCTGACGATGGGGCAAAGCACGATCTCTACGCACCTTTCGCAGCTCAAGCAGGCGGGACTTGTGGAGGACCGGCGGACAGGGAAAAGCAATTTTTACAGGCTTTCCGGCCCTGGTCCTGGCCCTGCGGAGGGCGGCCTTTTGGATGAGATTCTGGGCAATGCGGAGAAGGAAATCCCCGAAGCCGTGCAGGACCAGGCCGCGCGGCGGCGCGTGGTACGCAAGCGGCAGGACCGGATGCGAGCCTTTTTTGACAGCGTGGCCGGGCGGCTGGGCCGCGATTACGTGCCGGGAAAATCGTGGAAGGGCATTGCCGAGGCTTTGCTGCGGCTGATGCCGCCGCTGGTGATCGCCGACCTGGGCACGGGCGAAGGGGGCTTCGCTCTCTTGCTCTCTCAAAGAGCCGCACGGGTGATCGCGGTCGATTCGTCGGCCAAGATGATCGAGGTGGGGCGCGAGCAGGCGCTGCGCAACGGGATCAAGAACGTCGAGTTCAGGCTGGGCGATATGGAAGAGGTTCCGATCAGGGATGCGGAAGTGGACCTGGTCTTCTTCTCGCAATCGCTGCACCACGCGCTGCACCCGGAGCGGGCGCTGAGCGAGGCGGCGCGGATTCTGGCGCCTGGCGGGCGGGTGGTGATTCTCGATCTGGGCAAGCACCGGTTTGAGGAAGCCCGCGAGCTTTACGCCGATGAATGGCTGGGATTCAGCGAGGCGGAGCTGGAGGCGATGCTCGGGAAGGCCGGGTTCACAGACGTGAAGACTTCTGTGGTGGATAAAGAGCTGGAGGCGCCGCAGTTTCAGACACTGCTGGCAGTCGGGGAAAAGGGATAATACCCCTAAATTCATTTCAGACAATGACGATTTGCGACGGAACTGCCGGCGGGAGGGTTACCTGTAGGCCTGCTCATCGGCCCAGTTCCCGATAATCGGGAGCTTGCAGCGCTTGCCATTCAACGCGTAGACCACGCACCACAGCCATAAGAGAAAAGCAGCCAGAAAGGCAACACACCACAGGCCCAGGAGAGCCCGAGGCCCAAGGAACCTGGCAAGGGGCATGACAAGATACAAAACATAAAAGCAGAGGAATGCAAAGGCATGGAAGAGGAGGGACTGCCAGGAGTGGAATCGCACATAGGGCCTCTTGTTGTAGCGCCTGATGGCCAGGAAAAAGAACGCCGGTGCGGGAGTGATGTAGGCCATGGCGGCGATGGAGTTGTCAGAGAGACCGGACTTTGGGGGATGGGACACAAGCCCTTCTTTTTCGGATTTAGAGCGGGTTGTTGGCATGTGACCTCCTCCTGTGGCGTACAGACAGAATAAACGGAAAACAGGGGGGATTCCCTATTACTCTTCGATCAGGCAGCTTTTCCGCCCCATTTCCATACTCGTAGCCGGTGTCTTGCATCCGTTCCATTCCAGGGAGCCGGACGACTGAACATTACTGGGGCTACGCTGCGCAGCGGGACGGTGGCTGCCTCGAATACGAAGTCAGCATCCGCGCCGGCTGGTGCGAGAAGCACGGCACGCCAAGTTTTCCGGTGACGCCGCCAGCTTCTATGGCGCAGAGTTTGGAGAGATTCTGCGGCGCGACCCGGATTCCGCATTCCTGGCCGAGGGCTCGCCGGTGACAGTGTTCAAGGGAGCAAGGATTCTTTGATAGGCAAGAACCCCGAAGACCGCGGGTGCTTTCACTGCTTCCTTTGCGCTTTCCTTGCGATTTATTTACGTTGGGCATGAAAGAATCGCCAATGTGACGCCCAGCGCATTCATGACGACCCCCCTCGAAGCCGGGGATACGCTCGACCACTATCGCCTCGATGCGGCCGTGGCGCGCAGCGGTATGGGCACGCTGTTTCGGGCCACCGACCTGCGCACGGGACGGACTGTGGCCGTCAAGATCCCGCACCCGGAGATGGAAGCCGACCCGGTGCTCGTGGAGCGGTTCCGGCGCGAAGAGGAGATTGGCCGCGAACTCGACCATGTGGGAATCGTGAAGACCTACGCCGGCGAGGAGCGCAGCCGGCGCTACATGGTTCTGGAGTGGGTGGAGGGACGGCTGCTGCGCGCGATTTTGAACGAGGGCGGCCTGAATCAAGGGAGCAGGTTGCCCATCGATCGCGCTATCGCCATTGCGCTGCAGATCTGCGACGCGCTCGACACCATGCACAAACACGGCGTGGTGCACCGCGACCTGAAGCCGGAAAACGTCATGGTGGGCGCGGGCGACTGCGTGACCATTATCGACTTCGGCATCGCCATGAAGGAGGATGCACGGCGCATTACGCAGGCGGGGTTTTCGCCCGCGCTGGGCACACCCGACTACATTTCGCCGGAGCAGGTGAAGGGGGCGCGCGGCGACCAGCGCAGCGATATTTACGCCCTGGGCGCGATGCTTTACGAGATGCTCACCGGCCAGCCGCCGTTTACGGGGTCGAATCCGCTGGCGGTGATGAACGAGCGCCTGCTCAACGATCCTGCGCCGGCGCGGAAGTTGAATCCTGCCATCTCGCCGCAGCTCGAGGAGATTCTGCGCCGCGCCCTGGAGCGCGACCCGCGTCATCGCTACGCTACCGCGGCCGAAATGGCGTGGGAGCTCGAACACCCGGAGCTGGTGGGCGTGGAGGAGGATGAGCGGCGCATGGCGGCGCGCGGCCGGCTGGTGCTGAACGGGCGCAAGCTGCTGCTCTACGCGAGCCTGGCGCTGGTGCCGGCGGCGCTGTTTGTGATCATGCTCATGGTTGCGCGGCGGTAAGGATCGCCTGTGCGAACGCGCAGGCCGGGAAGAAAACTGGTTGCATCAATGCCTAACCCCTGCCCACAGCTACCCCTCAAGGGCTAAATGCCTAGATTTTTGTGGCTTTGGCGGCACGGCGTAGCCGGAGGGTTCCCACCGTACCCTTTCAAAGCCCTATTTATGCAACCAGCTCTCGCACAGTGTTCTTTTTCAACACTGCAAAGAGATCACTTGCCGGGGTAGGGTGGGACGGGCTGGGCGCTGTCGACCCAGGCGGCGCAGATCATGTCGCGCAACATGCTGGCGCCGGCGGCCAGGCGCTCGGCGACAAAGGCGCGCGTGGCGGGCGTGCCTCCGCCTTCAAAGCCGCCACCCTTTTCCAACTGGTAGAGCTTCTCCACATAACTGTGCGTGACGCGGATGTAGGCGACGTAGGCGTCGAACATGTCGCCGGTGATGGGCTTGAGCGGGGTCATCTGGGCTTGAACGTCGGCGGGAGTGATGTTGTCATTGACGAACGTGCCTTCAAAGGTGTGATGAATCTGACGGCTGGTGGTGTAGCCGTTGGGATTAGGGCCGGTCCAGCCGTTGTAATTGACGGTGGTGTGCAGGGGTTGCGAGGCGTCGCCGACATAGTGGCCGAGCCAGCCGGCGTAGAAGATGACAGCCTGCTCGACGGGCGCGGTGTTCCGGCCGGCGGCTTTGAGGGCGCGGTAGTCGCGCATGGCGGATTTAAGGCGCTCCCAGACTTCGTCGGCTTCCCAGGGCTGGAGGCCGATTTTCTCGGGGCGCTCGTGGGCGGCGAAAACTTCGGCTTCAAAATCGAGGCGTTTGTGGGGCAGCGGGCCCAGGGCGTCGGCGAGCTCGAGATCGATGAAGTGCTCAGGAGCCTGGGCGGCGCCGAGCTCGGGCTCGGCGGGCGAGCGCCAGCGGTCGGGCTCGGGGCCGAGATACTCGATTTCGTCGATGGCGGCCGGGGTGCGCAGAAACTCGGGAACGTCGGGCGGGAGGTTCTGGGCGGCCAGACGGTTGATCATGCGATGGCCTTTGCTTTCCCAGGCGTGGGCAGCGGGTATGCACGTGAGGAGGGCGAGCCCGGCAATGGCCAGGGCGCGGCAGGAAGTAGTAATGCGGAACATGGGGATAGTATACGGGAGCGGAGATGGCGGGGTCAGGGAAGTTAGGGCCGTACCCATGATGGTTTTTGCATCCCAATTCGGGCTGGGGCTTGCCGGGAAGTAACTGGATTGCTTCGCCGGTACAGGCACGCGCGGAAATATGGGTAAAAGAATCGATTAAACGCTTATACTACGTGCGAATCGCGGACTGGCCTTTGGTGCAGGCCAAAATCTGTGCATTTGAGCAGGAGTGAATGGAGTGGGCGCGATTTTGCGGGTTTTGCCATGGAAGCCAGAGCAGACGAGATCGGGGTGAGGGTGAGCGAACTGGCCGACGCCGGGAACCCGCCTGCGGGTACGGCGCAGAACGGTCTTTCATTTGCCGCTACGGCCGCGGGCGTTCTGGCGCTGCTGCTTTCGGCGGGCGCGATCGCTATGAGCGCGACTGGAATTTATCCGGCCGGCCGGTTGTTGGTGGTGGCGGGAGTCACGGCGGCCGCATTTCTGTTTTTGCAGCGCATGGCGGCGAGAATAGAAAAGGCGCGCGCTCACGCGCCCACGGTCAAGGATCTGATGGAGTCCGCGGGTGCGTCCATGGTGGCTATCGGTTTGGACGGGCGCGTGATTTATGTGAACCCGGCGGCAGAGCGGCTGCTGGGCTACCACGCTATACAGCTCAAGGCGGAATGGGGCACAACCGAGATTCTGGCGCCGGGCGAAGGATCGCGGCTGGTGAGCGAGATGCAGAAGCTGTGCGGCGTTGACAAACCCATGGAGAGCACGGCGGAAGGCCGAATGGCCGCCTATCTCGATTGCGTGCGCGCGCTGCCGCCCAGCCTGGTGCCCAGCTTCGATGCACAGTTGCGGCATCGGCGGGGGCAGATGATCCCGGTGACGCTCCATATCACGGCGCTGCGGGATGTGACGGGCAGATTCTGCGGGCTGATGGCCGTGGCGATGGAACAAATCCCGGCGCGGAAGCCGGAACGCGACAGGCTCGAGTCTCAGGATCCCTACCGCGATCTCTTCGAACATTCCAGCGAGATGATTGCGACACTGAACTCCCGGGGCAAATTTCTCTATGCGAATCCGGCCTGGAAGCGGTGTTTCGGGATGGAAAACCAAGCGCTAATGGAGCTGGAAACGTTTGAGCAACTGTTGAACGTCGAGAGCCGCGGCGAAGCAGCGGCGCTTTTCCGGCGGGTGCTGGACGGCGAGGTGGTGGAGCGCGCGGGGCTGCATCACTACACACAGGACGGGCGCGCGTTGGAGCTGGAGTTGAGCCTGAGCCAACTCCATCATTCTGGAAATCCGCACACCGTGCGCTGTCTGCTGCGCGATGTGACGCAGCAGAAGCGGCGCGAACAACGCCTGGCGCTGCAACTGGTGGTGAGCCAGATTGTGGGCGAGAACACGGCCACCGAGGTCGCGGCCATGCGGGTCCTGGAAGCGCTGTGCGTGTCGCAGGGCTGGGACGTGGCGCTGCAGTGGCAGGTAAACCCGAAGCAGAATCAACTGGAGTTTCTGACCGCGTGGGGCGCGCCGGGCAAACGCGCGGAGAAACTCATCCAGGAGAGCATGGGGCTGACGCTGCCCAGCGGCGGCGATTTGCCGGGGCGGGCGTGGAAGGAGGGGCGTGCGGTTTGGCTTGCCGACTTGAGCGCGGCGCCAGCCAGTCCGCGCATCCAGACGGCGCTGAGACAGGAGATGGCGTCGGGTTGGGCCGTACCGGTGCGCGTTGGCAGCCAGGTGCTTGCGGTGCTGGAGTTCTATTGCCGCGTCAAGCTGCGCGAGGACCGGGAAGCGATGGCGGCTGTGGAAACGGTGGCTGGCTCCCTGGGGCAGATGCTGGCGCGAACGCAGGAGCAGGGGAAAGCCGCGGAGCTGAGCCGGCAGCAACAGATTCTGCTCGATTCGGTCACCGACGGCATTTGCGGCGTAGACCGGATGGGAATGGTGAGCTTTGCCAATCCGGCGGCGGCGCGGCTGCTGGGCTTGCCGGTGGCCAAACTGACGGGTAAGCGCGTACACGAGCTGCTGCACGGAGCCGCGGTCAACGGTCAGTCATGCGGAGAAGAGTGCGCGCTGAGACGCGCGGCGGAAAATCGAATGGCCGCGACCGGCGAAGACACCGTTTTCCGTGCCGACGCCAGCGCGTTTCCGGCTGAGTATGTGTTGACGCCGATTCTGGATCAGGGGCGATTCTCGGGGTCGGTGCTAAGCTTCCGCGACATTAGCCAGCGCTCGGCTCTGGACCGGATGAAGGACGAATTCATTTCCACCGTGAGCCACGAGCTGCGCACGCCGCTCACGTCGATACGGGGCGCGCTGGGACTGCTTACGTCGGGAATCCTGGGCGAGATGAACGAGAAGGCAGCGAATCTGCTGCGCATTGCGCTCACTAACAGCGACCGGCTGGTGCGCCTGATCAACGACATTCTCGATTTAGAGCGGATCCAGAGCGGGCGCGAGCCTCTGGCCTTCCGGCCGGTGCAACTGGCGGAGATTGTGAGCCAGGCCATCGAAGGGATGCAGCCGGTGGCGGATGCGGGCGGGGTGCACCTGATTCACGACACCGTGCAGGCGGAAGTGGAAGCCGATCCCGACCGTCTGCTGCAGGTGCTCACGAATCTTCTGTCGAACGCCGTCAAGTTCTCGCCGGCTAATTCGACGGTGAGCGTGATGCTGAAGCCGGACAGCAAGGGAATCACACTTTCGGTGATCGATCACGGGCGCGGGATTCCCGCCGATAAGCTGGAGGCGATTTTCGGACGATTCCAGCAGGTGGACGCATCGGATTCGCGGCAGAAGGGCGGCAGCGGGCTGGGGCTGGCCATCTGCCGGACCATTGTGCTGCAGCACTCGGGGCGCATCTGGGCGGAGCGGAACCTGGTGCGCGGATCGACGTTCCGCGTGTTTCTGCCGTATCATCCGGAACCCTTCGAGGCGGCAGGCGGGGCAAAGGATGGCGCTTCGGCAGAGGCTGCGAAAGGATAGCTGCCGGCTTAGGGTTATCAGCCTTCAGATTGGCGCCGCGATCTCCAAGAGGGCTAACAGCTTTTCGCTAGAATGGGTTTTTTGGAAGCAGGTGCAAGGTGGATCACAAGATTCTGATTATCGATGACGAGGAAGATATTCGCGAGGTGGCGGCGCTGAGCCTGGAGAGCGTAGCGGGGTGGCAGGTACTGGTAGCCAGCTCGGGCGCGCAGGGACTGGCGCGGGCCGCGGAGCACAAGCCGGATGCCATTCTGCTGGACGTGATGATGCCGGGGATGGATGGTCCGACGACCTTTCGCGAGTTGAGAAAAAATCCGGCTACGGCCAAGATTCCGGTGCTGCTGCTGACGGCCAAGGTGCAAAGCACGGACCAGCGGCGGTTTGCGGACTTGGGCGTGGAGGCGGTGCTGTTCAAGCCCTTCGACCCGCTGACGCTGTCGCGGCAGATTTCGAGCGCGCTGGGCTGGAATTGAGGGTATTTCGAACCGTGAACTCTTCAGACCATGTGAGCGGGCAGGCAACAGCCGAGGAAATCTCGAAGGCTCTGGATACGATGTGGGCGAAATTCCTACCCGACATTCGGGAGCGGGCGATGGTGCTGGAGTCGGCGGGGCAAGAGGCGCTGGCGGGTGCGTTGAGCGAGGAGAAATGCCAGGCGGCAAAAGCCGCCGCGCATAAGCTGGCCGGGACGTTAGGAACCTTTGGGCTGCAGCGCGGCTCGGCACTGGCCCAGAGCGTGGAGGCTCTATACGGTCGCGGCCAATTCAAACGCGCCGATGCGGTGAAGTTGACCGCGATGACAGGAGAAATAAAAGCCATTATCGAGAGCCGGAAATAGCCAGAAGGCGCCAGGTCTCGAGTGCGAACCGATCGCGGCGATCCAGGCTCCGAAGGTGAAGGGCGACGCAACTGACGGGACCCTCCTTCATTATCGAGAACATCTCTGACTCCGCTAAGGCCGCTGCTCCGATTACACTCATTGTTGATGCCCCGGCAGGATCCAATCGCGCCGCAACTGGAACTGACATTTGAGGTGCCGCGTCTTGCGCGGCGCATCTGGCCGGTGCGCGAGCTGGTGGGACAGGTACGCTCGCTCGTCGAGCAGGAATTCAGCGATGTGTGGGTGGAAGGCGAAATTTCGAATTACCGGCCGGCGCCCTCGGGGCATGTGTACTTCACGCTGAAGGATGCTGACGCGCAGTTGCCGGTGGTGCTTTTCCGGCGGCAGGCAATGTTGTTGCGCTTCCGGCCCGAGGATGGCCTGCACGTGCTGGTGCGCGGGCGGGTGAGCGTTTACGAGCAGCGCGGCCAGATGCAGCTGGTGGCCGAAACCATGGAGCCGGTGGGCGCCGGCTCGCTGCAGCTTGCCTTCGAGCAGTTGAAGGAGCGGTTCAAGGCGGAGGGCCTGTTCGATGCGGAGCGCAAACGGCCGCTGCCGGCGTTTCCGCGCTGCGTGGGGATTGTGACCTCGCCGACGGGCGCCGTGATTCGCGATTTTTTGAACATCGTGGCGCGACGGCACTCGGGGCTGAACGTGCTGCTCTACCCGGTGAGCGTGCAGGGCGAGTCGGCGCCGGCGGAGATTGAAGCGGCCCTTGCCGAACTGAACGCAGCACAGGGACTGGTGGACGTAATCGTGCTGGCGCGCGGCGGAGGGTCGCTTGAAGACCTGGCAGCGTTCAACAGCGAGCGCGTTGCCCGGGCAATTGCGTCGAGCAGGCTTCCTGTGGTTTCTGCCGTTGGACATGAGACGGATTTCACGATCGCGGACTTTGCGGCCGACCTGCGCGCACCTACACCTTCGGCGGCGGCGGAGCTGGTGACCGAAGCACAGCACAAGATTGCCGAGCGCGTGGCCGAGCAATCGTACCGGCTGGAGCGGGCCGCGCGGTTTCAGCTTTTGCAGGCGCAGCAGCACTTCAGCCGCGTGCCGCTGAGCCGTGCGGAGGGGCGCATGATGGCGATTCTGCACCGGCTTGCCCAGCGGCTCGACGATCTGACGTTTCGCGGTGAGACGGCCATGCGGGCGCTGGTGCGCGGGCGCTGCGATCGCGTGGCGGAACTGGGAGCGGCGGTGCTGCGCCATGATCCGCGCCAGCGGCTGGCCCACGCCAGCGCGCATCTGTGGGATTTTCGCGCGCGCATGGACCGTTCGCTGGAACGCCTGATGGAGGGGTCGCAATCGCGCCTGGGAGCGCTGGATGCGCGGCTGCGTGCGCTGTCGCCATTGGCGGTGCTGGATCGCGGTTATGCACTGGTGGTCACCGATGCGGGGCAGGTGGTGCGGTCGGCGGCACAAGTTGTTGCCGGCGATCGGGTTTCGACGCGCGTGGCGGACGGAGCGTTCACCAGCCGCGTGGAAGAGATCGGCGCGAAGAGCAGCGCTGCAAAACGAAAGAGTAAAGAAACTTCATGACAGACGGACGAAGGCTTTTTGGGACCGACGGGATTCGCGCTGTGGCTGGTGAGCCGCCGCTCGATGCAAGGACGATTTATGCGGTGGGTCTGGCGCTGGCGCATTCGCTGCGGAGGACTGCGGCGTCGCCGAAGGTGATTCTGGGACGCGATACGCGCGCTTCCAGCCCGTGGATTACGGCGACGCTGGCCGCGGGGCTGCGTGAGGCGGGAGCGGGCGTGGAGAACGCCGGTGTGATTACGACACCGGCCGTCGCGTTTCTGGCGCGGACGCACGGGTTCGATGCGGGCGTGGTGATTTCGGCGTCGCATAATCCGTGGCAGGACAACGGGATCAAGCTGTTTGGCGGCGACGGCTTCAAGTTGCCGGACGCGGTGGAGCTGGCGATTGAGGACGAGATTTTTCATCATCTGGAGCAAATCGCCGCGCCTGATGCGGAAAAGCTTCCGCAGGTCGAAGATAACTTCGCGCTGGCCAACGACTACGTTCAGTTTTTGATCGATGCAGCGCCGGGGTTGTCGCTGGCGGGGCTACGGATGGTGGCCGATTGCGCCAACGGCGCGGCGGCCGCGGTGGCGCCAGAGCTGGTGCGGAGGCTGGAGGGCGAGGCCGGACAGGTGCTGCTGCTGAATGTGGAGCCGGACGGGCGCAACATCAACCTGAACTGCGGCGCTCTGCATCCGGAGTATGTGGCCCGCGAAGTAAAGCAGCACGGCGCCGCGCTGGGCGTGACCTTCGACGGCGATGCGGACCGCTGTATGTTAGCCGGGGCGCGGGGGAACGTGATCAACGGCGACGCGATCCTGCTGATGGCGGCGCGGGATTTGCAGGCGCGCGGAATGTTGACGGGAAATTTGGTGGTGGCCACGACCATGTCGAACATGGGGCTGGAGGCGGCACTGAAGCGCAGCGGAATCAGAATGCTACGTGCGCCGGTGGGCGACCGTTACGTGCTCGAGGAGATGCAGAAACACAACGCGGCGCTGGGCGGCGAGCAATCGGGGCACATCCTGTTTCCGCACCTGGCGACGACGGGTGATGGATTGCTGACAGCGCTGGTGGTGCTGGATTTGATCGCGCGCAGCGGGAAAACGGTTGAAGAGCTCACCTCGGACCTGAAGGTGTTTCCGCAGGTGATTGTGAATATCAAGGTGCGGGAGAAGAAACCACTGGCGGCGATTCCGGCTGTAGCTGAGGCGATTCGCGCGGCCGAAGAGGATCTGAAGGATTCGGGGCGGGTGGTGATTCGCTACTCGGGAACCGAGCCGCTGGCGCGGGTGATGATCGAAGCGGAGAGCGAAGAGGCGATGCGACGGCACGCGGAGGGGATTGCGGAAGCGATACGGGGGGAGCTGGGGGTGTAAGGACAGGGATCGGGGGATCAGGGTCGCGGGACCGGAGTTGTGGTTTGGCCGGGTTTAGAGGAACAAATGTCAAACGCGGGGGTTTGAAAATGAGGTTCCCGCAATGAGTTTTGCGGACTCAAACCAAATTTGAGCAAGTGAAAACCTTCTCAATGGTAAAATGAAGGGGATGGCGATGCCCCTGAAAACACTTTTCTTGAACCCACCTTCCTTCGAGAATTTCGATGGCGGAGCGAGCTCACGCTGGCCGGCGACGCGCGAGATTGAGTCCTACTGGTACCCGGTGTGGTTAACCTACCCGGCGGGGCTGCTGGAGGGATCGCGGCTGCTCGACGCGCCGCCCCACCACGTCTCGGCACAGGAAACAATCGAGATTTGCAAACAATACGAGTTCCTGGTGCTGTTTACCTCCACGGTCGGCTGGGAGGGCGACCAGAGGCTGGCCGAGGCCATTAAGGCGGCCAATCCGTCGATCAAGATTGCGTTTGTGGGACCACCGGTGACGACCGCGCCCGATCGCGCGCTCAACGAATGCTGGGCTATGGACTTCATCTGCCGGCGCGAATTTGACTATTCCGTTGTGGAGTTTGCGCAGGGCAAGCCGCTCAACGAGATTCTCGGCATCAGCTACAAGCTCGACAGCAAGGTTGTTCACAACCCCGACCGGCCACAGGTGGAAGACCTGGACGCGATGCCGTGGGCGACGAAGATTTACAAGCGCGACCTGGATGTGACGCGCTACAACGTGCCGTTCCTGCTGCATCCGTTCATTGCACTCTACTCCACGCGGGGCTGCCCGGCGCAATGCACCTTCTGCCTGTGGCCGCAGACGCTGAGCGGGCACGCGTGGCGCAAACGGTCCAGCGACGACGTGGCCGCGGAGATGAAATGGGCCAGGGAGAACTTTCCTGATGTGAAAGAGTTCTTCTTTGACGACGACACGTTCAACATCCAGAAGGGACGGACGATTGAGCTTTGCGAAAAGCTCAAGCCGCTGGGGCTGACGTGGAGTTGCACGTCGCGCGTGACCACCGATCGCGAGACGCTGAAGGCGATGCGCGAGGCGGGATGCCGGCTGCTGATTGTGGGCTTCGAGTCGGGCGATCCGCAGATTCTAAAGAACATCAAGAAGGGTGCGACCGTGGAGCGAGCCCGGGCGTTTGCGAAGGACTGCCACGATCTGGGGCTGACCATCCACGGCGACTTCATCCTGGGCCTGCCGGGCGAGACCAAGGAGTCGATCCGCAATACCATCAACTTTGCCAAGAGCCTGGACGTGGAGACGATCCAGGTGTCGATTGCGCACGCGTATCCGGGCACGGAGTTTTTCGAGTTCGCCAAGGCTAACGGGTTCATTGTGAACAAGCAGGCCATGAGCGACGACGGCGGCCACCAGATGGCGCACATCGAGTATCCGGGGCTGCCGACGGACTACGTGATGGAAATGGTGCACCGCTTCTACGACGAGTACTACTTCCGGCCCAAGGCGGCATTCCGAGTGGTGTGGAAGGCGATTGTGAATCGCGACATTCCGCGGTTGTACGTGGAGGCCAAGTCATTTCTTAAACTGCGCGCGCAGCGCAACCGCATGGTGAAACAGGCGCGCAGCCAACAGGGTGAACCGCGGGCGCCTGTAGGCGCGGGGGCATAGGGCTTTCCTGGAGTTCAGCGGAGGGCGGCTGGAGCGGCCGCCCTCATTTTGTCTTGAGCCTCATTTGCTTTATGGTTTCCCACCCTTGCGATAGGGCTGCAAGAAGCAGATCCTTCGGCTCTGGTCGCTGCGCGACCTCCGATCAGGATGACAGCAGGGACGGGGCAGGAAAGATTCGGGCAAGTCATCGGTGCCCAAAAGAAAGATCACGGATGGGTCGTCACACACTTTCAGTGCGACAATATTTGATTCTGGCGCTGGTGGCGCTGTGCGCGCCGCTGGGCGACTCCTGCCTGGCGCGGGGAATGGCCCACATGCCGCACATCCATTTGTCGCACCCTGGGGCGTTGATCGCGGCCGTGTTTACGCCCTGGATTGGAGCGGGGATTGCGCTGCTGATTGCGTTTTTCGCGAGCTACCTGACCGCCTTGTCCTGGGCGGACCTGACCTTTGTGCTGCCGGCGACGGCGTTCGGGTACGTAATCATTGCGCTGCTGTCGCGCTTCTGGCTGCACGAAGCCGTCTCGCCGGAACGCTGGGCGGGAATCCTTCTGATTGCAGTCGGGGTGGGATTCGTGGCGCGAGGTCCGTCGCGGACCGAACCGCCGGTAAAGGACCCCGAGCCGAGTGAACCGGATGTCAAAGAGCCTCCTGCGAAACGGCCGGATGTGAAGGAACCTCCGGCGAAGGATCCCGACGTGAAGGAGCCGGACATCCGGGATCCGGAAACGGAAGAGCGCAAGAATATGGAGATCGAAGCGCGATGACGACGGGTGTGTGGGCAGCAACGGCGATGATCGCGGCGGTGGTCCTGAGCTCGACGACCGGGGAGGTATTGACGGCCGCAGCCATGAAGTCGGTCGGCGATCTGGATGCTATCCGGGCGCGATCAGGCTTGAAAGGCGCGATTGGGGCGGTGCTTCGGCGCCCGCTGTTTTTTGCCGGAGTGGTTTTTCTGGCCCTGGCATTTTTCTCGTTGCTTTTTGCGCTCAATCACATGAATCTGAGCCTTGCAGGCCCGGCTACGGCGTCGCTCACGCTGGTGACGAATGCAATGGCAGGAAAGTTCTTCCTCAAAGAGAACGTTGATCGCCGCCGGTGGGCGGCAGCGCTGCTGGTGTGCGTGGGAGTATACTTGCTAGCTCATTGAGTTCACTCGAATGAAAAGGCTCGGCGACAAAACCTCGCTCATTCGTGCTCTTTGCGGGCCGAGCCCTCGCAATGCCGGTTTTGTGCGACTTGTCATTGCCTTGGCTCTCCTCGCAATCCCCACTGCAACATGCGTGGCCCTAATGGCGAACCCGTTAATTTGCCCTCGCGCCATTGCAATTGTATTGTCGCCGGGAAGCCTGCTAACAGCGCTTGCGACATCAAGCCCACAAACTATAGAGGATTATTTGAGGCTATCCTCGCCGCTGTCATCGGTCGTTCTCATGGCGGATTCGCTTTATTGGTTTCTGGCTTTCCTCGGTTTATTCTGCTGCCTGTCTGGACTGCGAAAGTCGGCTGATGACACCGAGCGATGAATTCAGCGACTGAGCAACCGCATCAAGCCTCGCGGTCTTAGATCGGGGGTGACGAAAGCTCGCGGTTCGTTCAAGGCACGGCATAGATCCTCTGCAGCCAGATGCCCGCTGCGGGCAGCGCTTTCCATCGTCGACGGCCAGCCGGTTGCGGTCCAGTCGCCGGCCAGAAAGCTGTTGGGCCAGGGACTCTGCGCGGCGGCCGGGCGAGCCGCGTCGATGCCCGGCGGCACGCCGAAGGTGGCGCGAACTTCTTTCACCAGCGCGGCCTTCACCAGCTTGGCGGGCTTAACGGCAGGAAAGAACTCGGCCAGCTCGCGCAAGGTTAGCTCGATAGCCCGATTGCGTTCGAGAGCCGCGTAGGCCCGGGAGGCGCTGACCTCAACTTCGATGTAACTGCCCTCAGTTTTGCGCCACGGCTGCAGCTTGCCGCGGTTGAAGAGCCAGTGGATCTCGCGGTCGAGCATGACGGCGTGGTCCAGGTCAGTAATCGCACGGTCGAACCAGAGATGCGCACTGCAGATGGGCCAATGCTCATGGCGCGCGATTTGGGCGGCGAGGGGTTCGGCGCCCGGCGCGGGCGGCATCCGCGGGAGCAGGCGGGCCATGGCTTCAAAGGGCAGAGCGAAGACGAGGTAATCGGCGACGATCGATTCTGCGCGGGTCGGGACGGTCCACTCTGAGACCTCCTCGTCCCATTCCAGGCGCTCGACGTTGCTGTTCAAGTGGAGCGAGGAGCCGTTGTTGCCGAGCAGCCCTTCGACGCCGGAGTAGAGCTGGCTGAGCGGGACGGTGTTGATGCCCATGCGGCCGGCCGCGGCCGAGTTCATGAACAGCTCGCGGATGACCTTGGCGGCGTAGGGCACGGCGATGTGCTCGATCTCCGCGTTGAGGGCGCTGGCGATGACCAGTTTCCAGAAGCGCTCGATGGCGCCAGGCGATTGGCGATGACGCGTGAGCCACGCCGCCAGCGTTTCCTCAGAATCCGCGGGGATGGGCCGGAGGATGGCTTGGAAGGCGCGGGCCAGAGACAGCTTGTCTTGGAGTGAAAATGCGGATGCGGTGAGCAGGCGGGGCAGGCCGTGCAAGGGCGCCGGCAGCGGCGATGGCCCGAGGATTGAGCGCCGGCCGCCGGGCTCGATCATGATCATGTCGCCGCTCCAGTGGATTTTGTTCTCGACGCCGATGCGCTGATAGAAGGCGATTAGATTTGTGCAGCAGCCGAAGAGGACGTGCTGGCAGTTGTCGATAACCTCGTTGACGCCGGGATGAAGGTAAGAGCTGGCGCGGCCGCCCAGGTAACCGCGGCGCTCGATGAGGTGGACGCGGAAGCCGGCTTCGGAAAGCGCACAAGCCGCGCTCATGCCGGCGACGCCGCCGCCGATGACGGCGACGGATCTTTGCGTTGTGATCGAGTCCGAGATCGCACTCCCCCAGGGGCTGAAGCCCCGCACCCTTGTTCCTAAGGAATCTACGGGCTAAAAGCCCGCACCCTTCGCTGAAGCCCCACCTTTCCGCGTCAGCCAAAGGCGCGTGCCCAGGCCATGCGCCCCAGCCCGATTAAAAGAATCGCGAGCTTTTGCGGCGCGGGAACGCTGGCGCGGCGAGTGAAGACATCGTAGTTGGCGCTCTCGACGCGTTTAAGCAGCGCGTGATAGATGGTGACCAGGACCCAGAGCGCGGGGCGGCTTTCGCGGTCGATCAACGGCAGCAAGGCTTCGGCGGAGCGGTAATAGTTTTCGGCGCGGTGGGCATAATCGGCGAGCAGCGCGCGCTCGGCGACGGTGGGCGGCGCGGTTGGCGAGCGATGAAGAAACGCGCCGGGCGCAATGCCGTGCGCGTCCAGATCCTGGAGCGGGAGATATATGCGGTTGCGGGCTGCGTCCTCTTGAACGTCGCGAAGAATGTTGGTGAGCTGGAAGGCGACGCCGGTTTCCTCGGCTAGTTTTTCGGCGCGATGGTCGGCGTAGCCGAAGATGCGGATGGAGACCAGGCCGACGACCGAGGCGACGAGGTAGCAGTAGCGATAGAGATCGGCGAAGGTGGCGTAGGTGTCGGGAGGCGTTTCTGGAGCTGAAGGCTCCGGGCCTCCTGTCCTTTCCACAGGAGAAATGGAAATGACGGGGAAGGGGAAATCGGTGGCCGGCGCCGGGGCGCGGTTCAGGTCCATGCTGACGCCGGCAACCAGCTCATCGAGGAGATGGAGGGGGATGGAAAAGCGGCGCGTGGCGTCGCGCGAGGCTAGGAAGACGGGATTGGAGGAAGCGGCGTCTTGGCAGACGGCGCGCCACTCGGCGAGCCACGCGTCGAGGCGGCGGCGGCGCTCATCGCGCGGGAGGGATTCGTCATCGGCCAGATCATCGGCCTGGCGCATGAAGGCGTAGATGGCGCAGATGGCGTTGCGGCGGGCGAGCGGGAGGGCGACGAAGGCGTAGTAGAAGTTCTTAGCCTCTCGGCGAGCGATGGTGCGGCAGGCGGCGTAGGCCTGGGTGAGATCGATGGATGGAGTGGATTGCGTCAAAGCACGGTTCCCGGTCGATTACTCATGGCGCTGCGTTGAGGGCTGTCGTTTCCCAGCTTAGCGGCTGCAAAAAACGCGCCACGACAAAGGCGTGGTACCCAGGCTCGTGGCAGGTTTGATTCTCAAGCCGTGTATCTTTCGGCTCCGCTGCGGTCCCTTCAGGATGAAAGCGGAATGAAATGCTCAAGCCGGAATGAAGCGTGGGACTCAATGCGATTTTATCGCGCGGCGTGGTTTGATTTGCCGAAGCGGAGAAAGGGGATGGCTTTGCCGGCCAAGGCGCGAAGGACGAGGGCGAGCTTGGTGGGTTTGGAAATGGCCGGGCGGCCGCTGAGGACGTCGTAGTCGCGGCGCTCAACGGCGCGCAGGATTTCGAGGCCACCGCGACTGAAGAGATCGAGATCGACGGCCAGATCGCGGCGCACGCGGCCGATGAGCGGCAGGCCGGCGAGGAAAAGCGAGCGGGCGTAGTCAACTTCCTGCCGCAGCAGGGCGCGAAACGGAGGCGTGGCGGTGCCTTTTGCGATGGTTTCATCTGTGACGCCGTGGGCGCGCATGTCGGTTTGGGGAAGGTAGACGCGGCCCTTGGAGAAATCGACGCGCACATCCTGCCAGAAATTGGCGAGCTGCAAGGCGGTGCAGGTTAGGTCGGAGAGGCGGAAGTTTTGATCGCTCACTTCACCGCAGGCATAGAGCACCAGGCGGCCGACGGGGTTGGCGGAGAAGCGGCAGTAGCCAAGCACGTCGTCCATGGTTTCGTAGCGGGTGACGGTCTGGTCCTGGCGGAAGGCGGTGAGCAGATCGGCGAAGGGCTGCTTGGGAATGTGGCAGGCGCGGATGGTCTCGGCCAGCGCAACGAAAACGGGATGACGGGCATGGCCTTCGTAGCAGGCGTCCAGCTCGCGGCCCCACAGGTCAAGGAGGGCCAAAGCGGCGGAGCGGTCGGGAACCTCGTCACCCAGGTCGTCTGAGATGCGGCAGTAGGCATAGATAGCGTGAAAATGCGGGCGCAGCGGCTTGGGGAGAAACCAGGTGGCGACGTGGAAGTTTTCGTAGTGCGATTCGGCCAGGCGGCGGCAGTACGCCAGGGCTTCGTCGAGGGAGGGAGCCTTCTCCGGAATGCGATAGGAAGGCGGCAGCGCGGCCCAGCCGCGGGCGAGGAGATTGTCGTTGTGTGCGGCTGTAGCAGTCAAGGATATTTCCGCCTCATCGATATTCTAGCGGGTCGGCGAGTGAGCGAGCGGTACGGGTCTGGAGACTCGCACGACAGCCGGTTTGGAAACCGGCGCTACTGGCTGGCGTTGCCGGTCATGGAACGATGGCGGTTTTGATCTCGGTAGAGCGCTTCATCAGCTTTTCGAAGACACGGTTGAGCTCGTAGAGGTGGGCGTGGCCGGTGATGAAGGCGCCGGCCTGGAAGCGGCCGCTGGCGATAAGTTCGAGCGCTTTGCGGCAGAGGGCCGGGGTGTGGTGGAAAGTGGCGCGCAGCGTGATGTCGCTGTAGTGGATGCGATTGGTGTCGAGAGTGACGTGGGTGCCGGTAGCGCAGCCGCCGAAGAAGTTGACCGTCCCGCCTTTGCGGACCAGCTCGACCGCCTCTTGCCACGCCTCGGGAACGCCGACGGCCTCGATAGCGATGTCGACGCCGCGGTCGTTGGGCGTGAGGGCGCGAGTTTCGCGGATGGCCTTGCTGATGCTGGAGGTCTGCACCACGTGAGTCGCGCCGAGCTGGCGCGCCGCTTCCGCCTGGCCATCGAGGCGGACCAAGGCAGTGGTTTCATAGCCGGCCAGTGCGGCGACGTGAAGAATCATCAGGCCCAGCGGGCCTCCGCCGATTACGGCCACGATATCGCCCTGGCGCGGGTTCGAGTCCTGGAATCCGTGGACGGCACAAGCCAGCGGCTCGGTGAGAGCGGCGTGCTCCAGGGGGACGTGACCGGGAACGCGGAGAGTGTTCTTGGCGACGATGCGGGCGGGGATGCGAATGAATTCGGCGTAGGCGCCGTTGTTGAAGAGCAGATCGTCGCAGAGGTTTTCCTGGCCGCGGGCGCAAAAGTAGCACTGGCCGCAGGGAGCGGAATTGAGGGCCACGACGCGGTCGCCAGGAGCGAATTCGGTGACGCCGTCGCCAGCCTCGACTACCGTTCCGGCCAACTCGTGGCCAAAGAGCGCAGGCGGCACGATCATGCGGGCGTGATAGCCGCGCCGGAAGACTTTGAGATCGGTGCCGCAGGTGAGGGCTGCGCCCACGCTGACGATCAGCTCGCCCGGTGCGGCTTTGGGAACAGGGACAGATTCGATGCGAATATCTTGACGGCCGTGGAGGACCGCAGCCCTCATGGTGCTGTGCCCGTGGAGGAGAGTTTTCTCGACAGTCTTGCGGCCCAGGCTGACGGCGGATTCAACCTTTTTGCGGCCTCTGACGACCACCGTCTCGACGGTATCGAGGCCAGCTTCGACGACCGTTTCGACCGTATTGAGGCCTCCCTCGACGACGTTCTCGACTCTCCTGCGGCCCCCTTCGACTACAGTTTCGACCGTTTTACGGCCGCGGAGGATCGCGTCTTTCATCGTGCTCGCCATCGGGTCCTCCTACTCTCGGCCGGCTCCAGGCACCGGCTCAATCATAATCTTCATGGACCCCGCTTGGGGATGGGATGCAATTTCAATGGCTTCGACAGCCTGCTCCAGCGGAAAACGATGGGAAATGAGCTCGGTAAGATCGAAGCCGCTGCGATAACCGCCAAAGACGAGGCCGGTCACTTCGTCGAGGATAGGGAAAGAAGACGAGTAAGAGCCGAGGAGGGTTTTTTCGTCGACGCAGACGGCGGCGGGATCGAAGGTGGCCTCTCCATGCTGGGTCTGGGCGAAGAGCATAACCTTGCCACCAGGCCGGGCAGCGTCCATGGCGGTGCGGATGAGGGCATTGCCGCCGACGGCAACGATGACGGCGTCGGCGCCGCGGCCATCAGTGGCGGCCAGCACGCGCTCGATGACGTTTTCCTGTCCGGCGTGGATGGGCTCGGTGAGGCCGAAGCGCGCGGCGATGGCGTGGCGCTCAGGGAATAAATCGGAGGTGAGAACGCGGGCCCCGGTCTTGCGCGCCAGTGCGGCGTGCATCAGCCCGATGGGGCCCTGGCCTATGACGAGCACGGTGTCGTCGGGAGCGAGGTTGAGCATCTTCACGCCTTTGAGCACGGTGTTGACGGGCTCGACGAAGGCGGCCTGCTCGAAGGGGACGTCATCGGGGATGCGGACTACGCCGCGGTTCCGGACCACGAAATCCATCACGCGAATGTAGTGGGCGAAGCCTCCGCCGGAGGGCTCAAAGCCGGCGGTGACACCGGTCTTCTTGTAGAGCGGGCACTGCGCAGGGGTCTGCTTGCGGCAGTAGTAGC
The DNA here is from genome assembly GCA_030037545.1 of Acidobacteriaceae bacterium. GTDB lineage: Bacteria > Acidobacteriota > Terriglobia > Terriglobales > Acidobacteriaceae > Telmatobacter. The sequence goes on from JASHRF010000076.1 coordinate 54,218, forward strand.
ACTGGCCGCAGGGGACGTGATGGAAGGTCATCACGCGGTTGCCGACTGCGTAGCCGATGACGCCGGCACCGGTTTCCACGATGATGCCGGCCATCTCGTGGCCGAAAATGCGCGGCGCGGAGTGGGAGCCGTTGTGGATTTTTTTGAGGTCGGTGCCGCAGATGCCGCAGGTAGCAACTTTGATGAGCAGCTCGCCGGGGCCGATGCGGGGCACGGGAACGGTCTCCACGCGCATGTCGTTGACGCCGCGATAAACTACGGCGCGCATGTTTGCGGTTGTCTCAACGGGAAGGTTAGAGCTTACCTTGCCTTCAGGGTTCGAGGTTTGGGTTGCCATTCCGTTTTCCTGTGCGACCTCAGGTTCACAAGAGAAAATTGTGAATCGACTCCGCAATATTTTGGGAAGCCTGTCTACTATTTTCTCCCATGCGGAGGAGCGCGGGCCAGTAAATAGGCCTGAGAAGCGCATAAAGGGCGAAACGGGCGGTTCGGAAGCGGCCGCTGGGGTCGAGGAAACGATTGAAATCGGGAAGGCGGTCATCGCGGCCATCGCTGACACCCTTGATGCAGTAGAAGGGGATCTCGCGCATGGCGGCCAGGCGTGCGACGGCCGCGGCTTCCATGTCGACAAGTGCGGCGTTGTAGGCGGAGGCCAGACGGAGCTTTTCGGCATGGTTAGCGACTGTGGGGCTGGTGGCGAGCCACAGATCGCCCGCGCCGGCCTCACAGTGAAAGCGCTCGCCGGTGCGGACATCGATGACGCCGGCGACATTGTGGGCGCTGCCGGGAGCAATGCCTGGCGTGAGCGCGCCAGCCCAGCCGATGGAGAAAACCAGATCAATCGGCCCACCGTCTTCAATGCCCGCGAAGGCGCACGTAGCAGCGGTTTGGCCGACACCGGCACAGGCGGCGATCCACTCGTCCTCTTCATTGCGCTGGGCCCAGAAGTGGATGCCGTTGCGGGCGCTGTGCGGCCAGCCGCGCACGAGCGGCCTGAGCTCGCCGGGCAGTGCAGCAATGATGGCAGTGCGGGTCATGCCTTGGGAGCGTGGGCGAGAAGAATCTGTTTGAGGCGCGAACGATGGCAACGGGACTCGTCGGCGCAGAAACAGCCAATGGCGATGGGCATGCGCGCGGCAATTTGGGCGACGAATTCTACGGTCTGGCGGGTGTCGGCGTGGCCAAGCAGCTCGCGCTCGTAGCGGTCGAAGAATTTTTTGCGATGCGCGGGATTCTCGAAGTCGTAACTCCTGAGCTGGCCGAGGATCTCGGTGCTGGGAGCGAGCGCGGGCAGCCAGACGTCGAAATAGCCATCGGCGGCCCAGCGGTCTTTGGGGACGCCGCGCGGCGGGCGGCGGGTGGCGCCGATGCGCAGGCCCTGGCCGGGCCGAGGCGGAGTGCCGATCTGGAAGGTGGTGAGTTTCAGGTCTCGCGGCATGATGGGCCTCGCTGGTTGTGAGGAAGAATCCCTCGAGGGTTAAAGCCCACGATCATTGTAGGTCAGTGATGTGCGGGCTAAAGTCGTAACCTTCAGCTGAAACCCTACTCTTCACGGCGCGTAGTTGTGGACGCGGAACCAGTCGATGGCGGCGCGCATGGCGGGCTCGATGGGCGCGATGCGGAAGCCCAGCTCGTGCTGCGCGCGCGCGCTGGAGGCAAACATTTTTTTGCGGCCCATGCGGACCTCTTCGAGCGTGGCGCGGGGCTCACGCCCGCGAATGCGGCCGGTGATCCACTCCTCGAGAAATGCGTAGGTGGCGGCGACGGCGAAAGGAATCTCGACGGTGGGCGAGGGGATGGAGGTGAGCGCGGACATCTTGTCGAGGATCTGCTTGAGGGTGAGGTTCTCGCCGCCCAGGATGTAGCGGCGACCGGGCGTGCCCCGAGTGAGCGCGAGGACGTGGGCACGGGCAACTTCGGCGACGTCGACGAGGTTCAGGCCGGTATCGACATATGCGGGGAATTTGCGGTTAAGGAAATCGACGAAGATGCGGCCGGTGGGCGTGGGCTTTACATCGCGTGGGCCGATGGGGGTGGTGGGGTTGAGAATGATGACCTGCTGGCCGGCTTGCGCGGCCTGGATCGCTTCCTGCTCGGCGAGAAATTTGGATCGCTTGTAATGGCCGACCATCTCGGCGAGCGAGACCGGCGTGTCTTCATCGCTTACCGCGCCGTCGGTGAAGAAGTGCATGGTGGCGACGGACGAGGTGTAGACGAAGCGCGGCACGCCGGCCTCGCGCGCCAGGTGCAGCAACTCGCGCGTGCCGTCGACATTGGCGCGGTACATGGCGGCGGGATCGGGAATCCACAGGCGGTAATCGGCGGCGACGTGGACCACCGCGTCGCAGTCGGCCAGCGCGGGACTAAGCGACTCCGGATCGGCGAGATCGCCGGTATGGGTTTCTCCGGTGAGGCCTTCGAGATTTTTCAGGTTGCTGGTCTTGCGGACGAGCAGGCGGAGCTGTGCGCCTTCGGTGGCGAGCGCCCGCGCGACGTGAAAGCCGACAAATCCGGTGGCGCCGGTGAGAAAGACATTCATGGTCAAAGGCAGCCAGTTAGCCACGCTGCGCGCGATAGCGAGTTGGCAGGTTAGCGCGAGCGGGTTGGACTTAATTGTAAGTGGTGGGCGGAGATAGGAGATAGAGGAGCCAGAGCCCCTGGGGACCCGGCGCAGCCGTGGTCAATATAGCGGTGCAGTGAGATCAGATTAAGCGAGGTCTCCCGTTGGGGACTTCAGTCTGGCGTCTCCTACTCCAGCGCGTCCGGATGCAGGCCGATGTTCTTTTCACCGGCGGCTTTCTTTTCGTTGTAGGCCTTGACCCAGTCTTCCCAGTGCTTGCCGGCGGCGCGGTCTTTGCCGCTGAATTCGAGGCGCGCGATCTCGGCGTAGCTGAGCTTGCGCTTGTTCTCCGCCTTGGGCGTGAAGTACTGCACCCAGGAATCGGCGAGCGTGGCGCCGGTATGGCGATTGAAGATGTAGGCTTCGATCTTCTCGCCGGATTTGGTGGTAATGGTCACGTCGCCGCGGTAGTCGAAGGCTTTTTCGAGGGCGTTGCGGATTTCTTCGTCGCTGGCCAGCTCGGGAATCCAGCCTTCGAGCTGTTGATGCTCGGTGCCGGGGGCGAGTTCGAGGGCCTCGATTTGTTCGAGCGTGTATTTCTGGACTTCAGCCGTCATGCGCGCGTTTCCTCGTAGGCGCGTTTGGGCCGTTCGATGGTGACCAGATTGGCGGGGCCGTGTGGGGCGGGCTCGTTGAGCAGATTGCGCGCGTGCTGGTCAGGGTAGAGGCTGAAACTGCCTTTGACCATGGCCCAGAAGCCCTTGAGCGAGCCGAAGCCGTCGAACACGGCGGTGGGCTCGTAGCCGCAGCTCACCATGCAGTTAGCGCACTTGGGATTCCCCGAAGCTACGCCGTACTCTTCCCACTTCGTGGTCTCCATCAACTCCTTGAAGGTGTCGGCGTAGCCGTCCTGGAGCAGGTAGCAGGGACGCTGCCAGCCGAAGATGTTGTAGGCGGGGGAGCCCCACGGCGTGCACTCGTATTTGCGGTCGCCCATCAGAAACTCGAGGAAGAGCGGGGACATGTTGAATTTCCAGCTCTTCTTGCGGTTGGACAAAATGGCGCGGAAGAGCCGGCGGACGCGGGCGCGGCCCAGGAAACGGTGCTGGTCGGGCGCTTTCTCGTAGCTGTAGCCGGGCGAGAGGACGATGCCTTCGACGCCCATGTCCATGACCTCATCGAAGAAGGCGCGGACGGAGTTGGGGTCAGTGCCGTCGAAGAAGGTGGCGTTGGTGGTGACGCGGAAGCCGCGTTTCACCGCCTCCTTGATGCCCTCGACGGCAATTTCGTAACCGCCCTCACGGCAGACGGAGAAATCGTGGTGCTCGCGCTGGCCGTCGAGGTGCACGGAAAACGTGAGGTACTTGGAGGGGGTGAACTCGGGCAGGCGGCGCTTGAGTTCGAGCGCGTTGGTGCACAGGTAGATGTACTTTTTGCGCGCGATAAGGCCGTTGACGATTTCGACGATCTGCGGGTGCAGCAGGGGCTCGCCACCGGGGATGGAGACCATGGGCGCGCCGCATTCTTCCACGGCGGCGAAGCATTCCGCCGGCGTGAGCTGCTTCTTGAGAATGTGCGGCGGGTACTGCACTTTGCCGCAGCCGGCGCAGGCCAGGTTGCAGCGGAAGAGCGGCTCCAGCATGAGAACGAGCGGGTAGCGCTTTTCGCCCGTGAGACGCTTCTTGAGCACGTAGGTTGCAACCGTACCCATCTGGGAGATTGGAACTGCCATCAGCGATTTCCCCTTTTAATGCAGCTATTAGCTCCTAGCATCTAGCCTCTAGCTAAATACGTTGAATCATGCCAGCAGCCACCTGGAGAGCTATGAGCCAGGAGCTAAAAGCTGGAAGCTGCTTTTCCGTCCATGGCCCGCTTGTAGCCGGTGAGGGCCAGAAGCGGGAAATATTGGCGGTACATGGTGTAGGCCAGATAAAACACTCTGGGGAAGCCAGTTCCAGTGTACAGCGCCTGGTGGTTGACGCCCGAACCCAAGCTTTCGTCCCAACTGCCGTCTTCACGCTGGCGGGTGAGCAGCCAGCGTACGCCCTTGGCTATGGAGTCGGAGCGGTCGTCGCCGGCGGCCAGCAGGCCAAGCATAGCCCACGCGGTCTGCGAAGGCGTGCTGGCGCCGATGCCGCGCGTATTCGGGTCGTCGTAGCTGCCGCAGGTCTCGCCCCAGCCTCCGTCGGGGTTCTGCACCATGCGAATCCACTCGGCAGCTTGCTGGATCTGCGGCTCGTGGCGATCGACACCGATGGCGTCAAGGCCACGCAGCACCAGATAGGTGCCGTAAAGATAATTAACGCCCCAGCGACCGAACCAGCTCCCATCCGGCTCCTGCTCCTTGAAGATGAATTCGATCGCCTTCTGGACGCGCTTATCGTCGCGCGTATAGCCGTAGGTAGCCAGCATCTCCAGGATTCTTCCGGTAATGTCCACGGTGGGCGGATCGAGCATGGCGTTATGATCCGCGAAGGGGATGTACTGGAAGATCATCTTGGTGTTGTCTTTATCGAAGCTGCCCCACCCTCCGTTTTTGCACTGCATAGCCAGCAACCACTCAATGGCGCGCTGGGTGACCTGGTGCTGGTAGCGCTCGCGCGGATTGTCCACCTTGCTGAGCGCCAACAGCACCTGGCCGGTGTCGTCGGTATCGGGATAAAACTCGTTGTTGAACTCGAAGTACCATCCGCCGGGATCGGATTTGCTCGCTTTCCTAGCCCAATCGCCGCGGTGACGAACTTCCTTCGACAGAATCCAGTCGGCGGCCTTGACCATGCGGGGATCGTTGCGCGGCACTCCGGCTTCGCCCAGGGCAAAGACGGCCTGCGCCGTGTCCCAGACCGGCGAGACGCAGGGCATCATGCGGAAGGTGGGATAGGGAACTTCAACTGTGGGCGGCTGCTCGATGCCCAGCTTCTCAAACTCATCGCGGGCGCGGATGACCTGCGGATCGTCTTCGGAGTATCCGAGGCAGCGCAGGGCGAGAATGGCGTTGAGCATGGCCGGATAAATGGCGCCTAGTCCGTCGGTCAGCTCGAAGCGCTCCAGCATCCACTTCTCGGCGCGGCGCAGGGCCAGGCGGCGCAGAGGACGAATGTGAACCGCTTCAAACCAGTGGGTCATGCGATCGAGGGCCAGGAAAAAATTGCGCCATGAGAAAAGGTGCTTTCGGTCCATGCGCAGGCGCAGGATGGAATTGGCGCGCCCGCCCACGAACAACTCGTCGATGCCATGTTCCGCGGGAATCTTCTTGAACGGCTTTTTGGCATAGATGATGGCCAGCGGGACGAGGATCGACCGCGACCAGGATGAGATTTCGTAGATGTTGAAGTAGAACCAGTTGGGGAAAAGCACGATCTCCGGCGGAATAGCGGGCACGGCATCGTAGTCGTATTGGCCCAGCGAGCAGAGATACATCTTGGTAAAGGTGTTGCAGGCTATTACACCGCCATTGGCCAGAATCCACTCGCGGCAGATTTGCATGCGCGGATCGTTGGGGGGCACATTCATGAGCTTGGCGGCGAAGTAGCACTTGACGGAGAGCGAGATGTTGCCTGGTCCGCCGGGATAGAGGCTCCAGCTCCCATCTTCTTTTTGATAGCGCCACATCTCGGCAAGGGCGCGTTCCAGGCGGCCGGGATCGCCGGATTCAAGGAGCTTGTGCAGGAAGATGTAGTCGGCTTCGAGCATGGAGTCGGCTTCCAGCTCGCCGCACCAGTAGCCCTCAGGATGCTGCAGAGAGAGAAGAAAGTCGCGGGCCTTTTGGATGGAGGATTCCACATCGGCCATGTCGGCATCGATGCGGCCGAAGCGCGGCGCTGCGGTGCGTAAGTTTGAATCCGGCGAAATCATGCGGTCTGAACCCTCCGGAATACCGTCTCCGTATTGGCCCTGCCAGGCTTACCGGTGGCTCCCGGTATATACGATGCCCCGGAATTCCCGCTGCGGCGGAACTTCCGGGGCTGCCGATTAGCGAACTGGCAAAGGCTCAGCACCGTTTGCGCTGCCGATCGCCTGCACGATCTCAGGCGGCAGGCCGAAGCGCACGTTCTCCGGCATCACTTCCACTTCTTCGACGTTGGCGAAGCCGTTTTGGCGCAGATAATTCACGACATCCTCGACCAGCACTTCGGGAGCCGAAGCGCCGGCGGTTACGGCAATATTTTCAACTCCTTCGAGCCAGGTGGGGGATATGGCGCGAGAGTTATCGATGAGATACCCAAGGGTTCCAAGGTTGCGCGAAACCTCGACCAGGCGATTGGAGTTGGAGCTGTTTGTAGATCCGACCACTAGCACCAGGTCGGCCTTGTGGGCCACGTTGCGCACGGCCACCTGGCGATTCTCGGTGGCGTAGCAAATGTCCTGCGAGTGGGGGCCGACGATATTGGGAAACTTAATTTTGAGGGCATGAATGATGTCACGCGCCTCATCGAGCGAGAGCGTGGTCTGGGTGAGATAGGCCACGCGGTCGGGGTCGGGAACCTGGAGGGCCTCGACTTCGGCCACGTTGGAGACAACCTGCGTGACTTCAGGAGCTTCGCCCAGTGTGCCTTCGATCTCGTCGTGGTCGCGATGGCCGATGAGCACCAGCGAATAGCCCTGGCGCGCGAATTTGACCGCCTCAATGTGAACTTTGGTGACCAGGGGGCAGGTGGCGTCAATCACCTTGAGACGCCTGGCTTTACTAAACTCGCGGACGGCCGGCGAAACGCCGTGCGCGGAGTAGATGACGCGCTGGCCCTCGGGAACTTCTTCGATCTCGTGGACGAAGATAGCGCCTTTTTCGGCCAACTCATTGACCACGTAGCGGTTGTGCACAATTTCGCGGCGGACGTAGATGGGCGCACCGAAGGTTTCGAGGGCGATGCGAACCACATCGATGGCGCGCACCACGCCCGCGCAAAAGCCGCGGGGCTTGAGTAGAAGGACTGATTTGTGGGTAGAGCAAGCCCCTGGGGTCGGGCGGCTAGCCGTGGGCTCTAAGGCGGTAGTGGTCACAAAGGTAAGTATACCAATGGGCGAGTGTTAGCGATAGCGGGGAAATTGGCAGGCGTAGCGGGGCTCGCGGTACTGGCTGTGTTAGCGGTGTGGGACCGGACGACCTAAGCCTGCCAGCTCCACTAGCTCCGCTCGGTCCTTGAGCGCCTTCAACAGCTTGGCCGTTGTGACCACCTGGCCCACTTGGCGCTGGGTGTGGTCGGCGACGTGGATGAGCGCGCCGCCGAGGGTCGTAGGGAGTTGTTTGCGGCTGACGGTGCGCGGTGACTCGAGATCGGCGGCAGACAAAGCGCGGACGCGCTCGGCGGCTCGGGCGAACGTGGCCTGGAGGGCGATGAGAAACCCGGCCGCGTGCCGTCTCCGGCACGGGAAGATTCGGATCCATCTCAATCTCGGCGAGCACTCCTTTACCGACGTGGGCCCCACTGGGCCCAGCAAAAAGCCTCTGGTAATCAACGTGAAGGACGGCGGTCAATACTGCGTCCGGCTCTTCGCAAAAATGATGAATTTTGAAGTGTATGGCCAATGGGAGAACCAGATCGAAGAGATTCCTTGCGAGCGGGCGCAGCGCGAAGCAGCACATTTGAAACCCCTCGATATCAAGCGGATCGACCCAGCCGTCCGTGCCGAACTTGACCCTGCGACCGACTTTCCCGGCAAGAGTCGAGCGCAGAAATGACATTCGAAACGTCAACGCAGCGTGATCGGGCCAATATTTTTGGCTGTATCATCGGCAGGCCGAAGCAGAAGAGCAACCGCGGATCCTTCTCTCACCACCCCCGAACTGAAAAACGTTCGGGGCCCCGTTCGTTCAGGATGACAGGGTTGTGGTGTTCTCGAGTTCAGTGGCGACTGCCAAGCCGGAAACAACCAGAAAGACAAACACACATCTTGCGACTGCGCCTCGGGATGACAGGGTTGCATACGCGCATGCGGCTGGCAAATCCGCGAATCCGTGCGGAAATCCCAAGAACGCCTACCCCGCGTTTTTCACCCGCACCACCGTAATCTTCTCAAAGCCCTCCTCGAAGACCGGGGGCTTGAGCTTCTCGGCCATCTTGAGCATTATGTCTTCGCTGACGCTGCGGTCGCGCTGGCGATTGCGCTGGAGGCACACGTCGAGCGGCACATCGAAAAATACGGCCTGCACTTCGTAGCCGAAGCTCTTGGCCATTTTGATCCACTGGCGGCGCTCGTGGATGGATAGGTTGGTGGCGTCTACATAGTTCATGGGCATTTTGGCGATGAGGCGGGCGCGGAGAAGCGAGCGCAGCGTGGAAAAGACCAGGCCCTGAAAGCGCTGCTCCTCGACATCGTCGAAGAGGATGTTGCGGAGCAGGTCGCTCGAAAGCGGGGTGATGCCACGGCGTCCGAACCATGTGGTTTTTCCGGAGCCGGGCAGCCCGATAGCCAGTACCACAAAGCCCTTGGGCGCGTTGGGCGAGCGCTCGGCTTCCGGCGGAACGGCGGGCGTCTCAGGCTGGGTCTCGACTTCAAGCCGTCCGGAGGCGGAGGGCTCATTCCAGTCGGTGCGAGTCGGATTCGGCTGGCGGGCCGGGCGTTGCTGCTGGGGGCGCTGCGGCTGAGGCCGTGGATTGGGGCGCGCATCAGATCGTGCGTCCTGTCGCGCGTCCTGGTGACGTTGCGCCAGCGGCTGCGCGGAGTGCGGCGCCGACATATCGGGATAGTGAGGCACCAGCGGAGCGGGTTGGTTGGGAGGGAGTTCCTGGCCGATTTTGCCTGTGGATTCAGAAAGATTGGGAGCGCGTCTGGAGCGTCTTCTCATGCTGTCTTCAAGACCTATCCTGCTGGTCAGCGCCCTTGGCGCCGGATCTGCACAGGCTGAGCGTTTTCGGTTCACACGTTCGATAAGCCGGCATGGTGCAATGTGGCTCTATCTTGAGGAAAGAGCCGCTTGGCTGTTTCGTTCTGGTAAAGACCTGAACCGAAAAGCGCTGTGCGCAGCGGCCGCCCACGGCCCTGCCTGTTACCCGAATACCACAGTAGGCGAAGCTGCTGCAAATTCTGTGCACATCGTCACATACAGTTCTCTGGCTGGAACCTTATCCTAGCGGTGGGGAAATCCGCGTGCAAATCCGTCGCGGACAGGTCCGAAGTCCGCGCGGAAGGGTGCGGATGTTACGATCAAGAGTTTGGTGGAATCGCTCGCAACTCGACTCCCAACCGCAAGATGAAATTGGAAAGACGGATGGGGAGAACGGATCGAAAAATTCTCACCGGAAAGAGCACCAGCACTGGAATTTCCGGCAGCAAAAACGTAACAGGAAAACGCACCGGAAAAACCACAGAATCACAGACCCAGCATGAACAAGGAGAACCAAAATATGGCAGTGAAGGTTGGAATCAATGGCTTTGGCCGCATTGGCCGCAATGTTCTGCGCGCCGCGATCGGAAATAAGGAGATCGATTTTGTTGCAGTAAATGACCTGACCAGTCCCGCGACGCTGGCCCACCTGCTTAAGTACGACTCGATCCTGGGTAATTTGCCCAATCACATCGAGGCAGGCGACGATTCAATCTCCGTCGATGGCAAAAAGATCAAGGTGTACGCCGAAAAGGATCCGGCCAAGCTGCCCTGGGCCGACGTGGGCGCGCAGATCGTGATCGAGTCGACGGGACGCTTTACCGACGCCAACGTGGCCAAGGTGCACCTGGGCCCGACCGTGAAGAAGGTCATCATCTCCGCTCCGGCCACCAACGAAGACATGACCATCGTGCTGGGCGTGAACGAGGAGAAGTACGATCCGGCCAGGCACAACGTGATTTCGAATGCCAGTTGCACCACCAACTGCCTGGCGCCGGTGGTCAAGGTGCTCATCAAGGAATTCGGGATCGTGAGCGGCATCATGACTACCATCCACAGCTATACCAACGACCAGGTGATTCTCGATTTTCCGCACAAGGATCTGCGCCGGGCGCGCGCCGCGGCTCTGAACATGATTCCCAGCTCCACGGGCGCGGCTAAGGCGCTCAAGCTGGTGATTCCCGAGACCGCGGGCAAGCTGGACGGCTTCGCGATCCGCGTCCCCACCCCGAACGTTTCCATCGTGGACCTGACCATCATCAGCGAAAAGACCACCGACGCCAAGCAAGTGAATGCGGCACTGAAAGCGGCCAGCGAGACCTACCTTAAAGGCATTCTGGGCTACGAGCAGCACGAGCTGGTGAGTTCGGACTTCAAGGGCGACCGCCGCAGCTCGATCGTGGACGCGCCGCTGACCAAGGTGGTGGGCCAGAGCGTGAAGGTGCTGAGCTGGTACGACAATGAGTGGGGCTACTCCAACCGCGTCGTGGACTTGATTGGGTTCCTGGCGAAGAAAGGGCTGTAGGAGGCAGGGAACAAGGGACCGAGGGAACGAGAAGGCACGAAACCGGAACTAGAGACCAGGACTGCGTCAACTGACCCAATTTCTGTTTCCTGCTTCCTGGCCCCTGTATTTAGCCATGCGCACCAACATCAGCGGCGGATCACCGTACGAGCCGATCATCGGCTTCTCGCGCGCCGTGCGCGTGGGGAACTGCATTCATCTTGCCGGTACAGGTCCGGTGGGCGCGGACAACGCCGATGTCGACGGACAGACGCGGCGCGTGTTTGAAATCGCAGTTGACGCGCTGGCCCGCGCCGGCTGCTCGTTCAAAGACGTGGTGCGGACGCGCATGTTTCTGACCCACGTTGACGATTGGGAAGCGGTGGGGCGTGTGCATGGCGAATATTTTGCCAGCATACGGCCCGCCGCGACCATGGTTGTGGTGGCCAAGCTGCTCAACCCGGCGTGGCGCATTGAAATCGAGATGGATGCCGTGATTCCGGCGGAAGAAGCGATTCCAACGCAGGATTAACGCGGCGAATCGTCGACGATTACCGAACCACGAAACACGAAACACGGACACCGTGCACTGTTGACCAGCTTCCAAGGAGGCAGAACGTCATGCCCAAGCTTTCCATTCGCGATATTGATTTGGCGCACAAGCGGGTTTTCATCCGCGTAGATTTCAATGTGCCGCTGACCGAGGACGGCTCGACCATCACCGATGACACGCGCATTGTGGCCACGCTCCCGACGATCGAATATGCGCTGCGCCATAAGGCCAAGGTGATCCTGGCGTCGCACCTGGGCCGGCCCAAGGGCAAGCCCAATCCGAAATACTCGCTGCGCCCGGTAGTGGACCGGCTGCGCGAGCTGCTTAACAGGAAGCTCGATGACGGCGTGAATGTGGCTTTCGCGCCCGACTGCGTGGGCGAAGTGGCCGAGGAGATGGCGCGGCAGCTCGAATCGGGACAGGCACTGTTGCTTGAGAATCTGCGCTTCCACGCCGAGGAAGAAGCCAACGATCCGGCATTCTCAAAACAACTTGCGTCGCTGGCCGAAATCTATGTCAACGATGCCTTCGGCTCCGCGCATCGCGCCCATGCTTCGACGGAGGGGATTACGCATTATCTGAAGCCCGCTGTTGCCGGACTGCTGATGGAAAAGGAAATCACCTATCTGGGCAAGGCTCTGGAATCGCCGGAGAAGCCGTTTGTGGCGATTCTCGGCGGGTCGAAGATTTCAGGCAAAATCGATGTGATCCAGAATTTGCTGGATAAAGTCGACACGCTGGTGATCGTGGGCGGCATGGCATACACGTTTGAGCGTGCGCTGGGCGTGAAAACCGGCAAGTCGCTGGTCGAGGAAGACCGCATCGATATGGCCAGGAACGCGCTCGAAAAGGCTAAGGCCCACGGCGTGAAGCTGCTGCTGCCGGTCGATAACACTCTGGCCGACAGGTTCGCGCCCGATGCCAAGACGCAGGAGTGGGACTGCTCCGTGGACTTCCCCGATGACTGGCAGGGGCTCGACATCGGGCCGAAAACCATCAAGGCTATCGATGATGTGGTTACCACGGCCAAGACGATTGTGTGGAACGGCCCGGCCGGGGTGTTCGAGTTCCCGCGATTCGCGGTGGGAACGAACGCCATCGCGCGAGCCGTAGCAGCAAACAAGACGGCGACATCGATCATCGGAGGCGGCGATTCGGTGAGCGCCATCAACCAGGCCGGCGTGGCAGACCAGATTACGCACATCTCGACGGGCGGCGGGGCATCGCTGGAATTTCTGGAGGGGAAGAAGCTGCCGGGGGTTGAGGCGCTGACGGAAAAACAGTGATCAGTTGTCAGTGATCAGTGGTCAGTTGAAAAAAGCCGTATCCGTGCGCAAGCGCGGAGTGCGTTTTTTGTGGCCCAGTCCGGTGTGCCGGGCATCACCCGGCGCCTGCGAATCGATCCCCTAAAATGAATTCAGAACAAATCAAAAACCGAGGGAACTGAGAATCATGTCTCGGAAAGCACTGATTGCTGCCAACTGGAAGATGTATAAGACGTCGGCGGAGGCGCAGGCGTTTGTGGATGCGTTTTTGCCGATGGTGGCTGGGCACACGCGCGATGAGATTGCGCTGTTTCCCTCACCGGTGCTGCTGCCGGGGGTGGTCGCGGCATGCAAAGGGTCGAATGTGGCCGTGGGCGCGCAGAATATTCATTTTGCCGAAGAGGGCGCGTATACCGGCGAGACTTCGGCGCGGCAACTTACAGCGGCGGGGGGAACGCATACGCTCATTGGGCACTCCGAGCGGCGGCAGTATTTCGGCGAGACCGACGAAATTGTGAATAAGAAGCTGCATACGGCGCTCAAGCACGGAATCGTGCCTATCATCTGTGTGGGTGAGGTTCTGGAGGAGCGCGAGTCGGGCAAAACCGCGAGCGTGCTCAAGACGCAGGTGACGGGGGCGTTCGCGGGCGTCAGCCTTGCGCGCGAGGTGACTTCGTCAATCGTGATTGCGTACGAGCCGGTGTGGGCCATTGGCACGGGGCGCACGGCGACGCCGGAGATTGCCGCTGACGCGCACCGCATTATTCGCGCAGAGGTGAGCAAGCTGCTGGGCAGCGATGCAGCCGCAGCCATGCGGATTCTTTACGGCGGCAGCGTGAAGCCGGATAACGCGACCGCGCTCATCGGGCAGGAAGAGATCGACGGCGCGCTGGTGGGCGGGGCTAGTTTGAAGCCGGATTCGTTTGCGGCCATTGTGAAGTATTGAAGAGCAGCAGTCACCGAGTTAGCGGGTCAGCAAGTCAGCGGCCGGAGCGAGATGCTGCGGGCGGCGTTTGTTTTGGGGAATAAGAGTTGTGGCTTCCCGCCCTTGCGACAGAAAGAACTCGCAAGGACGGGGCACGGAAGTCGATGGCTAGTTGGCTCGATTTAGAAGCCGGGGTAGAAACTGGCGATCCAGTTCTGCAGCAGGCCAGGGAAGACGCCCAGGACCAGGACTGCGATACCGATGGCGATGATGACAACCATCGTAAGTGGATGAACGCGGATGGGTGATTCGTCGGTCGCGGGCATCACGTAGGCGCGCTTGAGGACCTGCAAATAGTAATAGAGCGAGACGGCGCTGAAGGCGATGGCCAGCGCAACGAGCACCAGAGGTACAGTTGGCGGCGAGGAAATAGGGAAACTATAACTCCGCCCGAGAACCGCTGAGAATAAATTGAACTTTGCCCAGAAGCCGGCCAGCGGCGGGATGCCGGCGAGCGAGAGGAAAAGAACGAGTAGAACGGCGGCCAGCGCAGGATTGCGCTTGTGCAGGCCGAGGAAAGCATCGAGCTTGTCGGACCCGGAAGTGCGCTCAACTACGCCAACCACGCCGAAAGCGCCGATGGTGGTGAGGCCATAGGTGAGGATGTAGAAGAGGACGGCTTCGGCGCTCACGTTAGTCCGCGAGAAAAACGCGAGGCCCAGCAGAACGTAACCCGCATGGGCGATGGCGGAGTAAGCCAGCAGGCGGCGGACGCTGATCTGCGCCAGCGCGGCCAGGTTGCCGACGACCATGGAGGCGACGGAGAGGACCATCACGATGAACGGCCAGGCGGTGACGATGCCGGGAGTGACACGCGGGACCGGTGTGCCGGGCGGATAGCTCTTGATGGTTACATATCCAGGACCCAAATAGCCGGCGGCGTACAAGCTCTCTGCCCAGTGCATGGCGACGTAGCTGATGGAGATAAGCAGCGCGAAGCTCGCCACCTTAGAAACCGAAGCGATGAAGGCGGCGGCGGGAGCGGGCGCGCCTTCGTAGGTGTCCGGCGCCCACAGATGGAACGGGACCGCTGCGACCTTGAAGCCCAGTCCGACGGCGATCGCTATGAGCGCGATGGCGAGCAACGGCCAGCCGCCGCGTGCCGCCGAAAAATAGGTGCCGAGCACGACGCGCGGCAGCCAGGTCGATTCGCTCAATCCGTACAGATAGCTGAAGCCGAAGAGCAGGAATGCTGCCGACATGCCGCCGAAGAGGTAGTACTTGATGGCTGCTTCGGCGCTTCGGCCGGATTTTTTAGCGAAGGCAGTGAGGATGTAGAGGCCGAGCGAAAGAAGCTCGAGGCCGATGAAGATGACCAGCAGATCCTGGGCGGCGGAGATGAACAGGCCGCCGGTTGCGGACATGAGCGCCACGGCTACATATTCGCCGGGGTTGCGCGTGAATTCCGTGTCGATGAGAAGCAGCAGCGTGAGCGCGGTGAGCACGAGCACTCCGCACTGGGCAACTCCGGCCGAGCCGCCGGCCGCGAGCAGGAGATCGTGTCCGGCGCTAAACGACGGCGCGATGCTAGCTGCCCACAGAGCAACCCCACAGCCAATCACGCCGAGAATTGCGGCGACTGTGGCACGGGTTTTCAGTGCGGCGTTGCGCAGAGCGGCGAGATCGATGATGAGGACGAGGAGCGCGGCGCATTCGAGGACGGTTTCAGGCAGCGTGGCGCGGAAGAGGTCGTAGTAGTTCATTGCACTCCTCCGGCGAGCAGGGCTTTGACGGCGGGTTCGATTTGCGCGAGCAGGATGCGCGGGTAAATGCCGACGATGAGCGTGGACGCGCCGAGCAGAATGACGCCGGCGATCTCAGGCCAGGTGATGGGCGCTAATTTGTGGTGCTCTTCGGTTTCGAGCTCCTGCGCGGTGGGAATGCGGTCGGTGAAGAAGGCTCGCTGCAGGGCGCGCCAAGTGTAGGCCACGCCGACCATGATGCCGATGCCGGCTGCGATGGTCCACCAGGGCGCGACCTGCCATGCGCCGATAAGCACCTGCAACTCGGCGATGAAGCCGGAGAAGCCGGGCATGCCCATGGACGCGACGCCGGCGACGACAAAGGCCCAGGCGGCGAACGGCAGTCGCCGCGCCAGGTGCATGGTTTCGAGGTCGGCAAACTGGCGGGTGTGAGTGCGGTCGTAGACGATGCGGCCAACAATGGCGAAGAGCAGCCCGGCGATGACGCCGTGCGAGAACATCTGCAGCACCGCGCCGGTGACGCCGATCTGGTTCAGCGCCATGAGGCCGAGGAGCACGAAGCCCATGTGGCTGACCGACGAATAGCCGATGACGAATTTGAAATCGGATTGGGCGAGAGCGACGAGCGCGCCGTAGACGATCCCGATAACGGCGAGGACGGCAAATACGTCGCGCCACGATGCAAGGCCGAGGAAAGTGAATCCCCAGGGATCGAGGCCGTGAGGAAAGAGGCCGATGCCGACGCGCAGGCAGCCGTATGCACCCAGCTTCATGACCACGCCGGCCAGCAGCATCGAGGCGGCGGTGGGCGCGGCCACGTGGCCGGTGGGCGCCCATGTGTGAAAGGGCCACATGCCGGCGAGGATTCCGAAGCCGATGAAGACCAGCGGGAAGCACCACATCTGCATGGGTACCGGCAGGCCGGCGTGGGCCAGATCGACGAGCGCGGTGGAGTGCGAGCCCGCGGACGAGTAAGCCGCCAGCAGTACGATGAGCACCATGGCCGAGCCGACGAAGGAGTAAAGGGCCAGCTTCATGGCGCCGTACTCGCGGCGCGTGGATCCCCAAATGGCGATGAGGAAGTACTTGGGAACGATGGCGATTTCGTAGAAGACGAAGAGCAGGAAGAAATCGGCGCTGAGGAAGACGCCGTAGACGCCGCCGATGAGGGCGAAATAAAAGGCAAAAAACTGGTTGGTGCGGAGATCGACGTTCCAACTGAAGAGCACGCCGGCGACCGCGGCGATACCGGTAAGGAGAACAAGCACGCGGCTGATGCCGTCGGCAGCGAGCTGGAAGTGAATGCCCATGGAGGGAATCCACGGGAGATCGACGAGGATGGAGCGCCCTTCCGCGAATCCCGCGGCGTAGCCGGCGATGGCGATGCCGAGGCCGGCGAGCGCGATTGACAAGGCAAACGCGCGCGACAGGCCGGGCTTACTCCTCGGCAGCAGGGCCGAGAGCAGTGCGCCGGCAAACGAGATGTAGATCGTCCAAGCCAACATTAAAATCTCCAGTGCGCCAGCAGGTTCATGGCCGTGGGATTCACGGTGTTGACAATAAGCTGGGGCACAAGGCCGAGCACAAGCATGAGAATGAGAACCGGTGCCAGCGCCATGCGCTCGCTGTGGTGCAGATCGGGAAAATTCGCGCAGTGCGCGGGAACGGGCCCGTTGAAAACTTTTTGAATGACGGTGAGCAGCACGGCTGCGGTGACGAGCAGACCGAGAACGGAGACCGTGGCCGCGACCCAGGACAGCGGAAAAACGCCGCGGAAGATAAGGAACTCGCCGACGAAGCCGTTGAGGCCGGGGAGGCCGAGCGAACTGAAGAGCGCAATGCCCATGAGTCCGGCGAGCACGGGAGCGGGCTTGCGCAGGCCGCCGAAATTGTCGATGCCGCGCACACCGCCGGAGCGGAACTGCAAGATCGAAACGAACCAGAATAGCGCGCCGGCGGTGATGCCGTGCGAAAACATCTGAAAGATGACGCCGTTGAGCGCGGCGGCCTGGCTGGTTTGAGCCGCGCCAGATGTGGGAATGGCCAGCGCAAAGATGCCGAGCAGGCAGTAGCCGAGGTGATTGACTGAGGAGTAAGCGAAGATACGCTTCAAATCCTTTTGCGCGGCGGCGGCCCAGGCGCCGAGCACTACGGTAGCGACGGCGAGGATGAGCAGCTCGGTGCGCATCTGGTAGATCTGCGGACCGAAGAGCGGCAGCGCAATGCGCAACAGGCCGTACACGCCCATTTTCGACATGGCGCCGGTGAGCAGCATGGTGACTGGCGAAGGCGCTTCAGAGTAGGTGGCCGGCAGCCAGGTGTGGAAGGGAATCATTGGCACCTTGACGGCGAATCCGGCGAGAACGCCGATGGCCAGCCAGATCATCACGTGGCCCAAGTGTGCTGTGACCGCGTTCTCAAGCGCGCCGCTCTGGCACATGGCCGCGAGCTGGATAAAATCCATTGATCCGGTAGAAAGGAAGACGGCTAGAAAGCAGATGAGCAGGGCGACCGACGCGGCCATGGTGTAGACGAAGAACTGCGTGGCCGCCGGGCCGCGGCGCGGACCACCCCAAAGCTTGATGAGGAAGAACGCAGGGATGAGGCTCAGCTCCCAGAAGATAAACCAGTGGTAGAAATTGAGCGCGGTGAAAGTGCCGAAGAGGCCGGATTCGAGCATGAGCACGAGCGCGAAATAGAGATTGGGCGAGTGGTGCACGCGGTTGGCCGCATCCACGCTCATGAGTGTGACGATGGCGGAGAGCACGACCATCAGCGCGCCCAGCGCATCGACGCCCAAGTGGTACTCGATGCCCAGCGAGGGCGCCCAGGGAACGCGTTCCGTGAGGCCCATCGACCCGTCGGCCGGCAGATGAATCCATATGACCAGCGAAAGCGCGAGGCAGGCGAACGCAGTGATCAGCGCCACGCCGCGAGCGTGTTTGCCGGAGAAGAGTGCCATGGCCGCGCCCGCCAGTGGCAGGAAGGTAATGAGCGTGAGCAGTCCGAATCCAGTCGTCAATGTCTCGGGCGAAATTGGATTCATGGCCGCACCATCCAGAAGAGAATCGCAACCAGCACCACCATGCCGGCGGCCAGAATGCGAAGGTAAATCTGCACGCGGCCGTTTTCAACGCGCGACAACAGGCCGCCGCCGGTGGAGAACTCCTCGCAGCTTTTGTCGAAGCCTCCATTGATCCAGCTATCGTCGAAGAAGTTGTTGAAGCGGGCCCAGAGCTGGAAGAGCCAGGCGACGGCGGCCACAACGCCGCCCCACACGCGACGATCGAAGAAATCAGTGACGCGCGCCCACCAATAGTAAAAGGCGATCACGGTGATGCCGTAAAACTCGTCGACGTAGAGTCGGTCGCGCAGGCCGCACCAGAGCGCGGGCGCGGCTTTTTCCAGAGCATCGGGCTCCTCCGGGCTGGGCGATTTATTGCCGTAAATCTTCCAGCCCAGCCATAGGCCGAAGAGAACCACAAATGACGACATGACCATCAGCGAGAGCAGGCCGGGCTCGGCGAAGCCGTGGAAATCGAAGTGCGCGGGCTGGCCATTGAGGAATGAACGGAACCACGGCCATGCCGGAGTGCCGATGACCCCCAGCGCGATGGCGAAGAAGGCCAGCACCGCCATGGGCATGGTCATCACGCGCGGGCTTTCGTGGGCCGGATGATGGCCGCGCCAGTAGCCGAAGAAGACGTAGCTTACCTGGCGCATCATGTAGAACGCGGTGAGCAGCGCACCGAATACGAGCAGATAGTACGGGCCCTGAATGGCGCCGGAATGCGCGGCTTCGAGGATTCCGTCCTTCGACCAGAAGCCGGAGAAGACCAGTGGGAATCCGCAGAGCGCCAGCATGCCGATAGCGTAGGTAGCAAAGGTGAGCGGCATGTCGGCGCGCAGGCCGCCCATGCGGCGGATGTCCTGCTGATCGCAACAGCCGTGGATGACGGAGCCGGCGCCGAGGAAGAGCAGCGCTTTGAAGAAGGCGTGGGTGATGAGATGGAACATGCCCACGGCCACGCCACCCAGGCCCAGGCCGGCCATCATGTAGCCGAGCTGCGAAACAGTGGAATAGGCGAGGATGCGCTTGATGTCGTTCTGCGCGATGGCGATGAGCGCGGCAAAGACGGCGGTGAGCGCGCCTACCCAGGTGACCACGGCCAATGCTCCATTAAGTGCGGTCACGCCGGGATGGCCGATGAGCGGCATGCCTGCGGACATGAGCGGATACACGCGTGCGATGAGATAGACGCCGGCGGCGACCATGGTTGCCGCGTGAATGAGCGCGGAGACGGGCGTGGGGCCTTCCATGGCGTCGGGTAGCCAGACGTGGAGCGGAAGCTGGCCGCTCTTGCCTGCGGCTCCGCAAAAGATGAGCAGTCCGATGGCGCCGGCCACGGTGATGCCGAAGGCCGCATGTTGGGCGAGCAGATTATTGAGAGCCAAGCCTTCGAGCGAACCTGCACCGTAGTTATAGAAGAGCAGCGTGCCGGTTTGCGCGAACAGCCAGACCATGCCGAGAAAGAAGAAGACGTCGCCAAAGCGGGTGGTGATGAAGGCCTTTTTTGCGGCTGCGGCGGCTGTGGGCTTGGCGTACCAGAAGCCGATGAGCAGATACGAGGTGAGGCCGACCAGCTCCCAATTCATGAACAAGAGCAGAATGCTGTTGGAGATGACCACGCCCAGCATGGCGCCGGCAAAGAGCGAGAGGAAACAGAAGAAGCGGGTGTAGTTTTCGTCGTGGGCCATGTAACCCACGGAATAAATGAAGATGAGCAGGCCAACCAGGCTGACCATCACCAGCATGACGGCGGCCAGGGGATCGAGAATCCAACCCAGATCCACGTAGGCCGAGCCTACCTGAATCCAGGTGAAGTTGTAGGTTTCACGGACGGCGAGGTGATTGGCCCACCCAGCCAGCACGTGTGCGAAGGCCCAGAGCGAAAGCAAGAGCGAAATGGAGAGCGAGCCGATGGCGAGGGTGGAGGCGAGCTTACGCCTGGGCTGCTTGAGCAGCGCAATAATTCCCGAGGCCGCGATGGGCAGGGCGGGAATGAGCCACAGAAGCTGTGTGAGGGGTGAGGCAATGGTTTGGGGTGTGAAAGAACTGGCTTCCGAGATCAAGCTCTCACCCTTTCATCCTGTTGATCTGATCCAGATCGGTGGTGCGCGCGTGACGGTAAATGGAAATGACGAGGCCGAGGCCGACGGCAGCTTCCCCAGCGGCGACAGCGATCGAGAAAATGGCGAACATCATGCCGGTAAGAGCTTCAGGATGGGGGCTGAAGCGCCAGAAGGCAACCAGATTGAGATTGGCGGCATTGAGCATGAGTTCGATGCCGATGAGCACGAGGATAGCGTTGCGGCGGGTGAGCGCGCCGGCCAGACCGATGGCGAACAGAAGCGCGGCAACCAGGAGATACGCAGCGAGCGGCGTCATTGGGGCGTCTCCCTGTCGTGCATGGCGACGATGACAGCGCCGATAGTGGCGGCAGTGAGCAGCAGAGCCACGATTTCAAGCGGCAAGACGTAGCGGCCGACCAGTGCGGCGCCGATGTCGTGCACGGTAACGGCGGGCACGGCAGATTCGTTAGGCAACGCGCGGGCGCTCCGGATTACGGCCCAGCCGAGGACGGCGAAAACGGCGGCGGCGATGATGAGGCCCATGAGCCAGGTGCGGCTGAAGATACTTCCATGGGGCTGGTCTGAGCTACGCGTGAGCAGGATCGCAAAGACCACAAGAATGGCGACGGCGCCGATGTAAATGATAATTTGAGCGAAGCCGACAAACTGCGCGTCGAGAGCGAGAAAGAGGAGTGCCAGGCCGAGAAAGGCGATGGTCACGGCGAGGGCGCAGTGAACCAGGTTGCGGAGGAGCACGGTGGCGAGGCCGCCGGCAATGGTGAGAGCGGCGAGGATGTAGAAGACTACGCCCATCGGCGAGCTCTCCTTTCCTGAATGGCGAAGGGATTGGGGTTTGTGGCTTCCCAGGTTCCAAAAGCGGGATCTCCACCCCACGGACACCGGCTCTTCGAGCCACCTGTTCGTGGGGGCCCCTGACCTGGGGCACCCGGGATTCTTGATCCCTTGATCCCTTGTTCCCTCGTTCGTCCCTTGTTCCCTGCCTCACTCAGCATAGCGGTAGCTCCGGGGACCGATGCGCTTGCGGGTCATAAAGGCGCGGCCGATCAGCGCATACGCGGCGAAGAGAATGGCGGAGCAGACGATCCAGCGCGGCCAGCCTTCGCCCATGAAGCGCCATAGCACAGTGACTCCGAGGTTGAGCAGCGTGAAGGGGAGCACGAATTTCCAGGCGAAGTTCATCAACTGGTCCTGGCGCAGGCGGGGCAAGGTGCCGCGCATCCAGATGAAGACGAAGATAGAGAGCATGACTTTGGAAAAGAACCAGAGCCAGGAAGGCACGACGTTGAGAAACGGGAGTGGGGCTGACCAGCCGCCGAGAAACAGAGTGACGCCGATGCCGGAGATGGAAAACATGGCGACGTATTCGCCGAGGAAGAAGAGCGCGAATTTGAAGCCGGAGTATTCGGTATGGTAGCCGGCGACGATTTCCGATGCGCCTTCGGGCAGATCGAACGG
>JASHRF010000077.1 GCA_030037545.1 Acidobacteriaceae bacterium
CCTTTGCCGCCGGTGCTCTTCAAGAAGCTTTCGAGGTGCAGCTTTTTCAGGCGTCCGCGGAGCTTTTCGGCGCTGCGAGCGAGCGTTTGCCAGTCGATGGCGGCGTCCGGGTCGAGGTCGAAGACCAGCCGGTCGGGCCTGTCGAGCGATTGGTTGCGTGAGCCCCAGGGATGGATTTCGAGCACGCCCATCTGCGCGAGTCCAACCAAGCCTTCCGCGGAATCGAGTGTCAGGTACTGTTCTACCTCGCCGGTTTTGGCGTTGGGCACGGCGATGCTCTTGACCCCCTTCGGCAATCCGCGGCCGATGTGCTTCTGGAAGAAGCAGGGCTTGTCGCTGCCTTCAGGACAGCGCACCACGCTCAGCGGCCGGCCGGCAACGTGCGGCAACATGCGTTCCGCCACGGCCAGAAAATATTCGGCCAGGGCCTGCTTGGTCATACCGCTTTCCGGGTCGAGAACTTTCTCAGGATGGGTGATGGGCAGGTCGATCATTTTCTGGCGATCCTCATTTTTCCCGCGCACGAAGGCTGGTATGCGCGCGGGAGACATTGGAGATGGCGCCGGCACTTCCAGCGGGGCCGGCATCTCGCGCACTACTTCCCTGGCCGGCTTGTCTTCGCGCAGGCCTTTGAAGGAAGCCTGGCGCACCAGGTTATCGCGCGTCCACGTGGTGAAGGCAACCTGCGCCACCAGCGTGGGCTTGATCCAGTATCCATCGCGCTGGGCATCGCGGGGAATCCCGTCGAATGGACAATCCTTCTGCTTGAGCAGGTCAAGCTTGGTGCGCAGTGAGAGATGGGTGCGCTGGGTGAACCCGGTGCCGGCGCGGCCTGCGTAGATCAACTTCCCCCGGCGATAGTAGCCCAGCAGCAGCGCGCCGATGCCGTGCCCGCCCTTCGACGGAAGCGTAAAGCCGCCGAGCACGAATTCCTGCTTCTGAATGCATTTGATTTTGAGCCACGCGCCTCCGCGTCCGGAGTCGTAGCGGGCGGATGCGTATTTGGATACGATGCCTTCCGCGCCCAGGGCGCAAGCCTTGCGAAAGACTTCATCGCCGCGCGCCACAAAATGCTCGCTGAAGCGAAGCAGCGAATGGGCGCCCACGTGCGCCAGCAAGCTGGCCAGGATTCGCTTGCGATCGAGCAGCGGCAGCCTGCGCAGATTGTGCCCATCAAGGTGCAGGAGGTCGAAGGCGAAGTAGGCGAGGTATTTTTGCCGGCCCTCCTGAAAGGCGGCCTGCAAGTCGGCGAAGCTGGCGATGCCACGCTGGTCAAGCGCCACCACCTCGCCGTCGAGGATCGCGGTTTCCACCGGCAATTGTGCGGCGGCGCGCGCGATATCGGGCATGCGCGCCGTCCAGTCCAGCCCCGTGCGCGTATAGAGCTTTGCGCTGCGCTCACCATTTTTCTTTGCCGCGCGGATGTGGATCTGGATGCGATATCCATCCAGCTTGAGCTCGTGAATCCAGTCGCGTCCATTGGGTGCTTGGGCCGTCTGCTGCGCGAGCTGCGGGTCGATAAAGCGGGGAAAGCTTTCGCGGGGCAGGGAACGGAGCAGGCGTATTTCAGCCAGCGGCGCTTTCTGGGTCCGGCCCGTTAGCTTGACCGCGGGCCGGGGTCCCGATTTTGCCGCCGGCACTTTGGCGCGCGTCTCGCCGCCGCTCTGAAAACCCTTCGTTGAATCCCACACGCTATCGGCATTGCCGGCGATCTGTTCCAGGCTACGATGGGTGATCGCGCTCTGGGGCGCTTTGTCAGTAATGCTGCCATCGTTCTCCTCGCGCGCGAATTCGTCGCGATCTTTGATGAGCAGCCAATTGGGTTTATCGGCGCGCTCCCGCGGGCCGTGCATGCGCACCAGCGCCCAGCGGCCTTTGAGCTTTTTTCCGTTGAGCTCAAATTTCAGATGACCTTCGGCCAGCCCGCGGTCAACGTCACCCAGCGGTTTCCACTCGCCGAAATCCCACACCATCACCGTCCCGCCACCATATTGACCTTGGGGAATGGTGCCCTCGAACCCTCCGTACTCCATGGGATGGTCTTCCACTTGGACAGCGAGGCGCTTGTCGCCGGGATAATAGCTGGGGCCTTTGGTGACCGCCCAGCTTTTGAGCACACCGCTCCAGCCAAGCCGGAAATCGTAGTGCAAGCGTGTGGCGGCGTGTTTTTGAACGACAAAAGGAAGGCCAGAAGCTGAAAGCGTGGAGCGCCGTCCGCCGCGCGGTTCCGCGGTGACGTGAAAGTCGCGTATTTCGCGGTAGCGCTGTAGCTGTCGCGCCACCGTCTGTGCGGCCTTGGCTCGAGCCATAGGGCGTGCCGCTGGCCGTTTTTGCACAGGCAAAGCCATCTCAGGCCGCTTTGTGCCGACGCTTGGATGATTTCACCAGCACCGGGCCTTTCTTTGCGGCGGCCGGCGGTTTTTTGCGCGCGGGTTCAGGCCGCCTGGTTTCTTCCAGGCTGCGGCGCAGAGCGTCCATGAGACCGACGGCCCTGGGGCGGGCCGGCGCTTCTTCCTCGAGCGGCAGCGGCATGTGTTTCTGTTTAGCTTCGATCAGCTCGCGCAGCGCGGATTCGTAATCGTCTTTGTACTCCTCGAATTCGAATGGCGTCGTATGGGCCTTCACCAGATCGGCTGCCATGGCGAGCTGTTTCTTATCCACCTCGATGGGCGCGATGCCTGAGAAATAATCCTCGGCTTTGCGCAGTTCCTCGGAGTAACGCAGCGTGTACGCCATCAGGCCGCGCTCTTTGCCGGGAGGCACGGCAAAGGCGACGAGGTGCTCACGCCCGCCGAAAGCCACTTCGCCCACGGCGGCTTTGTTGGCCTGCTCCATAGCCTTTCGAACCACGGCAAAAGCTTGCGGCGATTCTTTGGGCTCGGGGAGCACGAAATACGGCTTCTCGAAGATCGCCGGGGGCAGTTCGCCGATCTCGACGAACTGGCTGAGCTCGATTACGCGCTTGGTAGGAATGCGCAGCCGCTTGATCTCTTCAGAATCGATAGCGACGTATTTGCCCTTGGTGTATTCGTAGCCCTTTACGATCTCGGCATTCTCGACCCGCTCGTCGGTGTTGACGACATTCAGGTGGCGAACGCGCTGCCCGGTCGTCTTATCGATCTGATGAAAGCTGATACCGGATTGAGCGTTGACAGCCGGATAGAGCTGAACGCCGAAGGACACGAGCGAGATCTTCAATTGGCCCGACCAGAACGGACGACCGACCATGGCTCCTCCCAGGGACGCAGCACCGCGCCGACGCAGGTAGAAAGTTGGATGCGAGGGGCGGGGAAGCGGGTTAGCGAGTCGGCACGTCCAGCAAGTCAGCAAATTAGCCCGTTCGCAGGTCAGCGAGCTGGGGGATTGGCCGCGCGTGATGTGAATCACACGAATGGGTGCGGTCCGGCACATCTCCGCAACTCCGCCGGTGGCACGCTTTCCCCATCGAGAGCACGAAACAGCGCCGCGAAACAGGGACTCGGGCGAGGTGTTCGAAATGGACCATCCGGACCTGCACCGTTGGACTCATCCGGCCGTGATTCTGGTTGCCACCGACCTGAACGACCTGGGCCGGCTCATGCCTGTGGCCATGGAGCAGGCGGGCGAAAGCGGCGCGCGGCTGATCCTGCTGCATGTGCTGGCGACCAGCACCGTGCTTTCGACCGATGCCGCCGGATTGCCATATTACAACCCATCATGCGTGCTCGAATTTGCCGACAAGACGCTCCTGCCTTGGTGTGAATCTGCGCGGAGGGAGGGAATTGCTTGTGACGCGCTGGTGCGGGAGGGCAATCCCGCCCAACAGGTTGCGGCCGCGGCCCGCCAGTTTCAGGCGGATCGTGTGCTGCTGGGGACGCGGAGCCGGAGCAAACTCTCCAAGTTGCTACTGGGCTCTGTGGCAGAGCAAGTGCTGCGCTCGGTCAACCTCCCGGTCATGACCGTGGGACCTGAGGCTCATCTCCCGGTGGGTCAGGGCGGCGAAAAGGTCGTCCTGCACGCCACCACATTGCGAGAGACCTCCCGCCCGAGCGCGGTGCTTGCCTGTCAAATCGCCGCCGGCCGCAAACAGGCGCTGGTACTGCTGCATGTGCTGCCGCCCGTGAACGAGTTGGAGCGGAAGGGAGTTCCGGCCGGCTTTGGCACCAGCTTCGATTCCTCGGCCAGGCGCGAGCTGCTGAATTTCGTGGCGGGAGCAGACGTCCAAGGCTCCTTAGCAGTTGAGCCTGTGGTGGTGCATGGGAATCCCGCCATCGAAATCCTGGCTACCGCGCAAGAGCGGCACGCAAGCCTGATTGTCCTTGGCTCAACGCATCGCTCGGCCCTCGAGAACCTGGCCCGCGACCGCACTGTCTATCGTGTGCTGGCGCATGCACGCTGCCCCGTTCTCACGCTGCGCGAGCCGCTAGCCAAGACGGCGGAGCTGCACGACGAAGCGGCCGCCATGCACCGTTGAAGGAAACAAGGAATCAGTTTTGCGCCGTGGCAGGTCTTCGCGCCTCGTACGCAGCCGTTTCTGCATGGACGTTAAGCGGCTTGCTGGGGCTCGGCTTGGCCATGACGGGCGTCAACGGCGTAAATGGAGCTGCAGGCGTCTGTTCGAGGAACTGAACCACCCTGGGTCCCATCGCACGCGTGCACTGCAAAGGCGCGAGATGGCCGCAGGCCGCAAATACATCCAACCGGGATTGCGGAATTAAGCGGTGGATCTTTTCGCCCTGGTCGAGCGGGATGATGCGGTCTTGCGCGCCCCAGAGGATCAGCACCGGCATCTTCAACTGCGGCAAGAGATTATCCGTGACGTCACGGCCCGTAAGCATCTGGGCCATGGCCCGCGAAACCACCCAGCCTGACTCCTTCGAGACACGCAGAATGTCAGCAGCCACAAAGCCGGGTATGCGCGGCGGGTGAGGCATAAGCAGCGCATCGAGCTGGTTCAGTTGCGCAGGTGTGGAGGGCGTAAACAGGTTGAGGTTCCACTCGGGCATTTCGTAGAGGCCTGCCGAGTCGAAAAGCATGAGCCGCTTGATCCGCTCCGGATGATTTGCGGCCACTACCTGCACGATCCATCCACCCATTGACCATCCGCCCAGATCCACCTGCTTGAGCCCAACGGTATCGAGGAAGTCAACCACCATCGAGGCTTCGTCGTGGATGGAGTAGGAAAAGTTGACCGGCTGCGCGCTGCGGCCGTAGCCGATGAGGTCGGGCATATAGACGCGGTAGCCGGCCCTGTCAAAATACGGCGCCAGAGAGCGCCAGTCTTCGGCGCGTCCGCCCAGCCCGTGCACCAGCACTACGGGAGCCCCATTGGCCGGACCCTCTACTTCGTAGTGCATACGCTGGCCGTCAACCCATGCCCAACGATTCTGAACCCCGGCCACAGCCTCCTCTACGTATGTAAAGTCGTCGAAGAAGTCCAGCGGGCGCATCCAGAACGCGATTCCGATCAGCAGCACCACCGCGCCCACTGTGAACACAATGCCTTTCAACAATCTCATCTTCCCTCCGGAAGTTGGGGCCAGAGCGCCTGGGCCCTTTGCCAGCCTTTCTCGACGACGCGCACAGTAACCGGGTCGAGATTCAGCCCGGGCGCCAAAGCGCTGCGGCTGGTCCACTCCGATCGCTCTACCCATCGCACTGCGTCGGCATCCGAAGCCGCCTGCAAGGCGCCGCCGGTGACGCGGCACAGGTAGTCCGCGATCACGTAATGAAATTGGATGCGGTCATCAACCTTATGGATACGATCCAGTATTTCGATGAGCTCGACGGGCTCAACCAGCAATCCGGTTTCCTCGCAAACTTCGCGGGCAACCCCATCGACGAGGGTTTCGCCCAGCTCCAGCGCACCGCCGGGCAGGGTCCAGGATCCCTTCAGCGGGGCCTGCGCGCGCCGGGCGAGCAACACGCGCCCCTCGTGAACCACCACGGCACCCACGCCCATCAACGGCGCTGAAGGAAATTCTCGCTGCATGTCTGACCCTCCTGTTGCTGACTTCACCATAAACGGCTGGGGGCCGGCTGATAAGACGCGCGGAGATGCCAAATGAATCTGCGCCCCTGGAATTATCATCAATGGAGTAGGGAAACTGTGGTTCAATTCACGCTCAGGATCGACGGGATGCACTGCGGCGCCTGCATTCGGCGCGTAAGTGAGACGCTGGCTTCCATCCCGGGCATCGCAGTGGACAAAGTCCAAATAGGCGCGGCGCGGCTGAACGCGAACGTTGAGCCGGCGACGGTTGACGCTGCCATTGCAGCCCTGGCCAAGGCCGGTTACGCGGCCCATCTGGAAGCGTAAGTGGCCGCGCCCACCCGAGAATCGTTGAACCTCCCGGTGCTGGGCATGACGTGCGCTTCCTGCCAGCATCACGTGGAGCAAGCTCTGCGCGCAACAGCCGGTGTGGAATCGGCGCGTGTCGATCTCATGGCGCATCGGGCCAGCGTGATCTTCGATTCGAGTTTGGCTGCGCCCGAGCAACTTGTGGAGGCGATTCGCGGCGCGGGCTACGATGCGGTACTGCCGCGGGCCGGTGATTCTTCCGCTGCGCACGCCAGCGGAGTCGACCACGACGCCGAGCGCAAGGCTTGGGCCACGCTGATCGGCGGCTTCGCGGCCATGCTGCTAACCATGCCGCTCAATGCCGGCGGCAGCGCCATGGACCGCGCTCTCATGCACTGGCTGCCCTGGCTCTACTCGCCGCCGCCCAGCCTGATTCGCTGGACGCTTCTCATTGGCACATGGATTCTGCTGGTCTGGGCGGGGCGAAGCATTTACGTGAGCGCCCTTCACGCTCTGCGCCACGGCGCAACCAACATGAACACGCTGGTGAGCCTGGGGACGGCGGTGGCCTTTGCGTGGTCGGTCTACGCCACCCTGCTGCCCGCGCCGGGACGCCAGGTCTACTTCGACGCGGTTCTCTTAATTCTCGGATTTCTTCTCCTTGGCAAGAGCCTGGAGGGGCGAGCCAAACGCAGGGCGTTGAGCGCACTCGACTCGCTTTCACGGCTGCGCCCGGCCACGGCGCGCCGCGTCGTGGATGGTGTGCGAGCGGTCGTGCCGCTTGAGGAGATCGAGCTTGGCGACAGCATCCTCGTCCTGCCCGGCGAGCGTTTCCCCGTAGATGCAACGATTCTGGAAGGCCGCACCACGGTGGATGAATCGATGTTGACCGGCGAATCCACGCCGCTCAGCCGCGAGCCCGGCGGCCGCGTGCTGGCCGGATCTCTCAATTACGATGGCGCCGTCGTGTGCCGGGCCGAGTCATTGGGAGAAGCCACAGTGCTGGCGCAGATCACGCGCATGGTCGAACAGGCGCAGGGCTCGCGCGCTCCCATGGAGCGGCTGGCCGACCGCGCCAGCGCCATCTTTGTGCCCGTGGTGCTGGGACTGGCCGTAATCACCTTCGTTGCCTGGCTACTGGCCGCGCACTCGCTCGAACTGGCGCTTGCCAACACAGTGGCCGTGCTGGTGATCGCCTGTCCCTGCGCCATGGGTCTGGCCGTGCCCGCTGCACTAACCGTCGCAGTTGGCCGCGGCGCGCAACTGGGGGTGCTCTTCAAAGGCGGGGAAGCGCTGGAGCGGCTCGCGCATCTCGATGCCGTCGTTCTGGACAAAACGGGAACACTGACCGTGGGACGGCCGGTGCTGGAAGCAGTGCATGTGACAGGGACCAAGGGAACGAGGGACCAAGGGAAAAAGGGACAAAGGGAAAAAGCAGACAAAGAAGCAGGCCCTTCGATTACGCCGCTGGCCAGCCCCAGAGACGCAAACCTGTCGCCGGGGGCCGAGGGCTACGCGAGCGGGTTCGCTCAGGACGGCTCCAGGAAGCAGGTGGGTGCTCCAGATCTCGATTTTGGGACCCGGGACGCCACGACCGACGACGAACATCATTTTCTTTGCATCGCGGCCGCAGCCGAGGAGAGCTCCAACCATCCGCTGGCCCATGCCGTGGTAGAGTACGCGCGTTCGCTCGGTCTCTCGTGGACCCCAGCCGAAGAAGTGCAGGCCATTCCCGGCCGCGGGCTGAGCGCGCGCGTGGAGGGTCACGATTGCCTGCTCGGCAACCAAGCGCTGTTTGAGGAATTCTTCATCCCGTTGCCGGAAGGGATCGCGTCGCCACAGCCGGGCGTGACGCGTCTGTGGATGGCGTTGGATAACGTGGCCGTGGCTTACTTCGATACCCGCGATGCGCTCCGTCCCGACGCCGCGGAGGCTGTTGCCGCTCTGAGCGCCGCCGGAGTGCGGGTCCTGATGCTCACCGGCGATTCAGGCGCGGCTGCCGCGCCTATGGCACGACAGGCCGGCATCAACGAAGTCGAAGCGGGCCTCGATCCGGCCGGCAAACTGGCCCGCATCCGCGCTCTGCAAAAGAGCGGCTTGCGCATCGCTATGGTCGGCGACGGTATCAACGACGCCGCGGCGTTGGCGCAGGCCGATGCCGGTATCGCCATGGGCGCCGGCGCGGACCTGGCCCAGGAAGCGGGCGACGTGCTGCTGCTACGCACGCGGCCCTCGGCCATCCCCGCCGCGCTAGGCCTGGCCCGCCAAACCATGCGCATCATGCGCGAGAATCTTTTCTGGGCAGTCGGATACAACATCGTGGGCATCCCGCTGGCCGCCGGCGTTTTCTATCCTGCGTTTCACGTGCTGCTCACACCGTGGGTAGCCGCCGCGGCCATGGCGCTGAGCTCGGTTTGCGTGCTGAGCAACAGCCTGCGGCTTCGGGGCTGGCAGCCCGCGCAGTAGGTCTGTCATCCTTCAAATGCCCGGCACGCTAAACTGAATAAGGGCTCCCGTGCGCATCCTCACCCGCTACATTCTCGGCGAGATCCTCTCTCACACTCTGATCGGCTGCGCGCTGTTCACCTTCATCCTGTTCATGCCCCAACTGCCTCACATCCTTGAGGTTGTAGTACGCAACAGCTCCACGTGGACCGACGTGATGGAGATCTTTCTCTTCACGCTGCCCAACCTGTTTCGCGTCACCATTCCCATGTCGGTGCTGGTAGGGATTCTGCTCGGACTCAGCCGCTTGGCTGCCGACAGCGAAGTGATCGCCATGCGCGCCTCAGGGCTGGGCATCGGCTACTTTGTGCGCGTGTCGTCCATCTTGGCCGTAGGCGGTACGCTGCTGGGCCTGGCAAACTCGCTCTACCTGGCGCCCCGCGCCAACCAGGAAATTCTGGCCATGGAGCAGTCGTTGGAGACGCAGCAAGCCTCCTACGAGATTCAGCCGCGCGTCTTCTACGAAGACTTCAAAAACGCCGTGCTCTACGTGCAGGATGTGCGCTCGGGCACGGGCGCGTCTAACTGGCGCCAAGTCTTCATGGCCGACGTTTCCGATCCCGCCAATCCCCTCGTCACTACCGCAGCTTCGGCTACCGTGGTCAGCGACAACACGCAGGAACTGATGATGCGACTGCGCGACGGTGCGCACTATGAGACCGTGGCCGGCGACCCGCAACAGCTCAATATCTCCAAGTTTGTCACCACGGATATGCCGCTCCCGCTGAGCCAACAGAGCGACGTGCACCTGGGGCGCATGGATACGGCCATCTACGCGCTACCCATGGATGCGCTCATGGAGCATACCCACGGCCCGGACGCCACGCGCTACCTCATTGAACTCTACAACCGGTTTTCATTTCCGGCCGCGTGCCTGGTGCTGATGCTGGTGGGCGTGCCGCTGGGCATCAATTCGCGCCGCGGCGGCAAAAGCTCGGGCTTCGTCTTTACCATCCTGCTGGTCTTCATTTACTACTTTCTTTCCTCCACCGGCATCGAGCTGGGGCGGCAGAATAAGGTTCCGGTCTTCTTCGCCGTTTGGTCGGCTAATCTCATCTTTGCCATGGCGGGAATATTCCTGCTCTGGCAAATGGCCACCGGCGGGCGCATGCTGGCTGCGCTCTCTGACTGGACCCGTTTTAGCCGCTACAAGCCGGTGGTTGCCAAGGCAAACGGCTTCGCGGTCTCCGGGCTTTTGGGTAAGCTGCAGGCGCGCCCGCCGCGCGTGAAGTCGCGCGGTGTGGTACCGCGCATTCTCGACGAATACGTGATGCGCGAATTTCTGGGCCTTTTTTTTATGGTGCTCGCCGGCTTTGTGCTGCTGATGATTGTGTTCACCTTCTTTGATCTGATGGGAGACATCATTCGCAACCATATTCCGCTGGTCACGGTCGGCGATTATCTGGTCAACCTCACGCCCAGCATGTTGTACACCCTGGCTCCGCTGGCGGTCCTGATCGCCGTGCTGGTCACCTTCGGCGTGCTCAACCGCAACAGCGAGATCGTGGCCATGAAGGCCACCGGCATCAGCCTCTACCGGCTGGTGGTGCCCATTCTCTCCATCTCCGCGATCCTGGCGGTGAGCCTGTTTCTCTTCGACCAGTACTATCTTCCGCAGGCCAATCGCCGCCAGGAGGCGCTGCGCTCCATTATCAAAGGCCGGCCGCCGCAGACTTTCCTGCACCCCGAGCAGAAGTGGATTTTCGGCCCCAAGCCGCTGCCCGGCGAACCCGGCAGCATCTACTATTACCAGTTCTTCGATCCCGACAAGGACGAGTTTGCGAATATCTCGATTTTCGAATTCAACCCCTCGACCTTCCAGCTCACGCGCCGCATCTTTGCCAAACGCGCGGCGTGGGACCCGCTGATCGGCGACTGGAGTTTTGAGGATGGGTGGATGCGCAATTTTGGAGGCGGCACCGTGATCGACTACAAAACCTTCGATCGCGCCTCGTTCCCGGAGATTCACACCACGCCCGACTACTTCAAGAAGGAAGACCTGCAATCGCAGGAGATGAATTTCGGACAGCTCGAGCGTTATATCCGCGATCTGCGCCAGAGCGGATTCGACACTATGCGCCTGCGCGTGGAGTTGTGGCAGAAGCTGGCTTACCCGCTGGTGGCCGTAGTGATGGCGGTGCTGGCCATTCCGTTCGCGCTGTCAATGGGCCG
The DNA here is from genome assembly GCA_030037545.1 of Acidobacteriaceae bacterium. Lineage (GTDB taxonomy): Bacteria > Acidobacteriota > Terriglobia > Terriglobales > Acidobacteriaceae > Telmatobacter. The sequence goes on from JASHRF010000077.1 coordinate 10,958, forward strand.
GCGCGGCTCGCTGAGCGGTATCGCCGTGGCCATCGGCGTGGCGCTGGCATACCGGGTCGTTGACGGACTCTTTGGCGCCATGGGCACCGTGGATTATCTGCCCGCGGCACTGGCCGCATGGTCCTCCGACGTGCTGTTCGGCCTGGTTGGCGGTTACCTGCTGCTGCGCACGCCGACCTAAAAAGCGAGCCAGCGCTTGCGATCACTTTTGCGATCCGGTATCCGTGTCGTTCGGACCTACCGGTCCTGTTGGCTGGATGCTCACGATAGGGCCGCCCTCCGACATCGGGCCCTCCTCCTTCACAAACGCCGGAACCTCTCCAGGCTCAATCCAAATCTCAATGTCCGGCGGTTGTTTGCCTACCAGGGGCGCCACCACTCCGGCGACGCCTTTAAGGTCAAACTTGATCTGGTAATGCAAGGCCTGGCGTTCGAATCCCGCCACTGAGAACTTGTCTTCGCCCCGGGCAGTGAACGCGAGCTTTACCAGTCGCGGCTTGGGCGTAGCCACCACCATCGAAACCTCGGTGCCGGCCGTGTCTGGCGAGAGATTCATCGCGATCGTATCGATCATGGAAGGGCTGCAAAGATCCGGCGGCAGGTTGATATGTTCGGCGTGGACCTTGCCCTTGGTCTCCTGTCCAGGGGATTGGACGGTCACTTCGCCCTTGGGCGCGTCAACCCACATATCCAGGGGATGGGCAAAGAACGGCCCCTTCTGGATATGGTGGTCGCTGATGAGCTGAAAATTGCCGCGCTGCCTAAAGACGGTGGTTTCGTCATCGAGCGAGCCGTCTTTGAAGTGAAAAATCAGATGGGCTGTGACTCGGTTTCCGCGCACAACCTGGATGAGGTCTCCCGCCGCAAGCACTTCGCCAGCTTCATTACGCAAAGCGAGATAACCGTGGAGCGTTCCTTCAGGATAGTGTACGGCGATTTGTGCTTCTTGCGCGCTCAAAGAAATGACGCCGGCCAGCGCAGCCACCGACACCACCGATGCCCAGGATGCGAGCTGTCGTGCCAGAGAACCGCTCATTTCGTCTCCCGCACGATTCTTCCCGTGCCGCCTCAACGTTCAGGAGTTGTAGATGATGCGGGCAAAAATGCAGTTGCCCTGCGCAGGCACGCAGCCGGGCATGGAAGTGCGCTTCCCGTACAATAAAACCATGTTGCGCGACCTGGCCCCGCTCTTCGCCTACATGCGCCGGTACCGCTGGGGGTACGTTTGGGGCACGCTGGCATGCGTCTGCACCAACGCCATCTGGGTGCAATTTCCGCGCGTGCTGGAGAGCGCCATCAACGCGCTCAAACGCGGGACCACGCGCGAGCATATCTTCCTTCTTGCCCTGCTACTGGTCGCCATCTCGCTGGCCAAAGGCATTTTTCTCTATACCCAGCGCTGGGTGCTTATCTGTATCTCGCGGGACATTGAATTCGACCTGCGCAACGATCTCTTCCGCAAGTTGGAGCGACAGGACACCGGCTTCTATCGCCGCTATCGCACCGGCGACCTGATGGCGCGCATGACCAACGACCTGAATGCCGTGCGCATGCTGCTGGGTCCGGGCCTGATGTACAGCGCCAACACCGTTTTCCTTACCGTCTTCGCGCTGGTCTTTATGCTGCGCATCAGCCCCTATCTGACGCTGGTGGCGCTGGCGCCCATGCCGTTGGCCAGCATCCTGGTACAGTACTTCGGCAGCCGCATCCACACCCGCTTTGAGCGCATCCAGGCCAGCTTTTCAGATATTTCCGCGCAGGCCCAGGAGAATTACTCCGGCGTCAGGCTCATCCGGGCCTTCGCCCGCGAGGAATCGCAGATCGGACTCTTCGAGCGCCTCAACCGCGAGTACATCAGGCGCGCCCTGCGCCTGGTGCAGTTGATGGGAATGCTGTGGCCCACGCTTGAATTCGTGCTTGGAATTTCGATGATCATCACGCTGCTGGTCGGCGGCCATTTGGTCATCGACCATCGAATCAACGTGGGACAGTTCGTGGCGTTCAACACCTACATGATCCTGCTCATCTGGCCGATTATCGCGGTGGGATGGGTCGTCAACATCTTCCAGCGCGGCACCGCTTCAGTAAAACGGATTGACGAACTGCTCAAGGAAGAGCCGGCCATCGACGACCGGCGCTCCGCGCTTTCAGGTTTTGGACAAGATTTCAGGCTCAAGGGGGACATCGAATTCCGCCACCTGACCTTTGGTTACGGCGAAGTGCCCGTTTTGCGCGACATCTCGCTGCACATTCCTGCCGGATCGAGCTTGGCCATTGTCGGGCCCACCGGCTCCGGTAAATCCACGCTTGTGAATCTGATCGCGCGGCTCTATGAAGCGCCGGATGGCACGCTCTTCATCGACGGCCGCCCGGTGTACGACTATCCACTCGCTGTGCTGCGGCGCAATATCGGGATGGTGCCGCAGGAAACCTTTTTGTTCAGCGAAACGATCCGCGAAAACCTGGCTTTCGGCGCGCCCAATGCAGGAGCCGAGGAGCTTCTCGAAGCCGCTCAGGCTGCCCATATCCGCCTGGAGTTCGAGGAATTTCCGCAGGGTTTCGAAACCATGGTGGGCGAGCGCGGCACTACGCTCTCGGGGGGACAGAAACAGCGCTCAGCGATTGCCCGCGCGCTGCTGCGCCGGCCGGCAATTCTGATTCTCGACGACGCCCTGGCCAGCGTGGATACATACACTGAAGAGCGCATCCTCGGCGGGCTGCAGGGCTACACCGTCTCCACCACTACCATTCTGATATCGCACCGCGTGTCTACGGTTCGCAATGCCGATCGCATCGCCGTGCTCGACCGCGGCCGCATCGTGGAGCTGGGCACCCACGATGAGCTGCTGGCCCGCGAGGGCTATTACGCCAGCCTCTATCAGAAGCAGCAACTGGAAGAGGAGCTGACGGTGGCCGGCTGAAAGGCAGCAAGTGAGGGAGTCGGCGAGTCAGCTAGTCAGCAACGCAGCGAGGCGGTACGCCATAAAGAGTCACGCTGTCCAGCTTGTAACGGCCACGCCGTCTGGGGTGGCGCTTTCGCTGCGCTGCGGCGCGACCGCTGTCGGCTTGATCCGGTACGCTTCAGGATCCTTCGCCACCTGCCGCCAGGCTTCGCGCACACTCTTCACGCAGGCGATGGCGTGCTCGAACTTCGCCTTCGAGGCCGATTGCGATGCCTGCAGAATCTGCGCGAAGAGCGCCGTGTAGAAATCGCTTAATGCCGCCGCCGGACGCCCGCCAATGTCCATGCGCAGACGCGCCTGCAGATGGATGATGATGTCGAGCGCGCGCTTGACTGCCGCGCGCCGGGCCTCGGCATCGCGCCGCTCTACTGCTGCTATGGCTACACAAAGAAAGCGGATGATGCCGTCATAAAGCGCCACCACAAGATCGACGGCGGAAGCGCCGTCCAGCGTGTGTTCGCGATAACTTGCCATGGATGGTTGGCTCCTCAGCCGTTTGTGTTCTCGTCGTAGCCGGTGATCGCGGAATAGAGCTCGTTGATCTCGTCCAAATCCGTCGGGATCTCCTCAAGGGTTTGATTGGCCGAATTGAGTTCCGTGGTGAGGCTGGATTGTTGCGTGGAGATGTAGCTGTTTTCGTTCGAAATCTCCGCGTTGAGCGTGGATTCGTTGGCGCTGATGGAGCTTTCGGCCAGCGCCAAGATGCCGGTGGATGAACTCGTGCCGGCGTTAGCGAGCATGTTCGAGAAGTTCTGGCCCCAACTATCGATGTTCTGGAAAAAGCCCACCACGCTGGAATAGTCGCTGTTCAGCACTGAATCGAGCGAACTGGAGTCGAAGGTGAGCGTGCCGTCGTCGTTCACGCTGATGCCCAGCGTGGTGAGGCTGTTGACGTCGGACGAATTGGCGTAGGCGAGCGTGGAGCTTGTGGCGTTCGTGGTGTCGTAGAGATTCGAGGTCACGGTGAGCGCGCCCGAGGAGCCGTCGGTGCCGGAGGTCAGCGTCAGGCTCTCGGAGCCGTCACTGTTGTTCGCCAGCGACGCCGAAAACCCAAAGCCGTTGCTGGTGTCGTTGATATAAGCTTCGAGATCGGCCAGCGTCGTACCGCTTTCGGCCGATTCCACATCGCTCATATTGATGGTCTGTGCTGCGCCGCTGCCCACCTGAACCGTCAGGGAGCCGGAGAGCTGGTCCGAGCTGCTCTCCACTTCGCCCACCGTTCCGCTATCAGGGGTGGTGGTGCTGGTGGTTCCGGAGTCGGTAAAGCTTAACGCCGTTGGCGTGCTGGCTTCGATTGCCGACGTCACCGAGAGCGCGCCGCTCGCCCCGGAGGTCCCGGAGGTGAGCGTAAGGGTCGATTCGCCGTCGCTGGTGGTCACGGCGGCGGTGACCCCAATGCCGGCGGAGTTGATGGTGCTGGCCAGGTCGGCGAGCGTGTTGTTGCCGCTGCTCGTGTAATACGTGTCGCCGGAGGATGTTCCGTCTCCGATCGCGAAGGTGTAGGCTGTGCCGCTGCCCACCTGGACGGTCATGGAGCCGGAGAGGGTCACGGCGTCCGCCGAGACCGAACTCAGGTAACCGTTGGGGTTTGTCGAGTCGATGCCACTCAGCAGCTCCTGCTGCAGCAGGGTGAGCGTGGGCGAGCCGAAGAGCGGCTCGGCGGTGCCGGAACTGGTGTCGCCTTCCTGCGCGTTGACCGCGCTGATCAGCGAGTTGTAGTCGGAGACGAACTGGTCGACGGCGCTTTCGACGCCCGAGTTGTCGTTGCTGATCACCACCTGGATATCGTCGGAGCTGGTGCCCAGCAGGTCGAAGGTCACGCCTGGAATCACACCGCTTACCGTATTCGAGGCGACCGAATAGGAGATTCCGTTGACATCGATCGAAGCGTTCGCGCCCGTGGCGATGTTGGAGTTGTAGTTCAACGCCGTACCGGTGGTGGAATCGGTAATCGAGGAGCTGACGTTGAGACTTCCGGCAGCGCCCGAGGTACTGGATTCCAGTGTTAACCGCGAGCCGTCCGCGTCGGTCGTCACGCTCGCCGTCACCCCGATATCGGCGTTGTTGATGGCGCTCTCCAGATCGGCGAGCGTGTTCTCCCCGCTGCCTGTGTAAATCGTGTCGCCCGACGATGTCCCGGCTCCAATGTCGAAGGTGTAGGTCGAGCCCCCATTGGCCTGGATGGTCATGGAGCCGGAGAGCGTGTCGGAGGAGCTGCTGATTTCGTCCAGGTACCCGTTGGCCGTCGTCGCCAGCGAGCTCACCACAACGTCATATGTGCCCACCTGAGCCGAGGAACTCGCCGAAGTCAGCTCCAGCACGCTGGTATCGGAGCTGGAACCTTCCACCTCGGACAGAATCCCATCCGCATCCGTCAACTGGCTGATATCGTTGGAAACATTGGAGAGCAGACTGCCCAGGTTGGAGATCGCCGAGTCCTGGCTTTCGAGGGAGGATAGCTGGTTGTTCCACGGTGTTTCGACATTCTCAAGGTTGGTGACAATCTCGGAGACGACGGAACTTACGTTGATGCCCTCGCCGCTGGTCGGTGACCCGAAACTCAGGCCGACTGTGCCCATCGTTTCCTCCTTAAGACCCGTCAAGCAGTCCGCAATCCAACGGCCCTGGAGCCGGATTGGGAAAATCTCATGGCCATGGTGTGTGACCCTTACGCGAAGGCGGGCGCCCGAGGGCGCCCGCCTTCTGTTATCGGCATCTCTGCCGTTTCGATGAGCCCGCCCCAGCGGCTAGAGCCGCTGGGGTCCCGGTTATTGCAACAGCTTCAGCACTTCCTGCTGCTGCGAGTTGGCCTGCGCCAGGGCTGCGATGCCGGTCTGGCTCAGGATTTCGTCGCTCGACATTTGCGAGGTAGCCGACGCGTAGTCCGTGGCCTGCACTGCGTTTTGCGCCGACTCGATGTTTTCCTGCTGGGTGCTCATTACGGAGCTGACCGAGTTCAACGTGTTGATCTGGGCGCCGATGTAGCCGTCCTGCGAGGCGACGTCGGCGATGGCGGAGTTCAGGTCGGTTAGCGCCGTTTGGGCATCAGACGTAGACAATAGATCCGTGCTGCTCAAATTCTCGCCACCGAGTGCAGAGTAGCTGATAGTTGCCGTGGAGTCGGGGCTGGTATCAAACACACCGGCCGCTTGTGCTGTAGAACCGTCGCCCTGGTCCTCCAGTTCGGCAGTAACTACCACCTGGCCGGCGGCGGGCGTGCCAGAGGTGCCGATCACGTTACCGGAGATCTCAAGGCCCCCGTCTGTTACAGCGGTCGCACTTGAATCGCCGGCTTCGCCGGCCGTGGCAAACGTGGCCGTGACGCCAAGACCCGAACCGTTGATGGCCTGGATCATGGACTGCACGGTATCCCCATTGACCGTAGCAACGGTATTTCCTCCGACGGACTCTGTAACATTATCGTTGGCGTTGCTGACGGTGAACGTCGCGGTCACAGCGGTGCCCGAGTCGGTCCCGTACTCGACGGTCACCGTGTCGCCAGTGGTGAGCTCGTCACTGACCTGCGCAGGACTGGTGCCGCCTGCAGTCAAGTCGTCGAAGACGTTGGCGCCGTTTCCGTAGCCCATCGTGCCGTCCGTCTGGCCAACCGTGGAACTCGAAAGCGAACCAATGTTCAGGTCATCGATGGAAGAGCCGGCCTGCGACGAGTCTCCGGTGTAGATTCCGTAATTGCCGCCGAAGACCGTTTCCTGGTTATACGTGGTGGTCGAGCCGATGTTGTTGATCTCCGACAGAATCGATTGATATTCCTGGTTGGCGGCCGCGTCCTGCGTGGAGTTGAGGGTGCCGTTCGAGGCCTCGGTTGCCAGCGTGACGGCGCGGTTGAGCAGGCTGGTGACCTGCGAGAGGGCGCCATCGGCCACTTGCAGGAGGCCTACGCCTTCAGAAGCGTTGGTCTCGGATTGGGTCAGCGCCGTCTGGTTGGCTTCGAGGCCATTGACCAGCGAGAGGCCGGCAGGGTCGTCGGCGCCGGAGTTGATCTTCGATCCGGTGGACAACTGCTGCAGCACGGTGTTCAGGCTGTTGTTTGTGTTGTTGAGCGCATTCTCCGCATACACCGCGGAGAGATTATTCAAGACACCCAGGGACATGGGGTTCTCCTTTGTGGATGCGGGATTTGCGGCCCATCCCGGTTGCGCCCCCCTTTTTGTATTGCCCTGGGTTGCTGCCTGCGCGGGAATCAGTACCGCCGCATCTGGCCCCTATTTCGGCGCACTCTTTGGGGACTTTACGCTGCTGCCTGGAGTGTCCTGCGGGAGACACTTTTGCGCCATAATTCTTAATCCTGTAACCTCTCGGCCGCGGCCGCCGATATCTTTCGCGAAGGAGCATTTGTCCCATGATCGAACTCACCCGGCTCAACGGCAGCCCCATCGTGCTGAACAGCGATCTGATCAAGACCGCCGAAGCCTCGCCGGACACCATGCTGACCTTGATCAACGGAGAAAAACTGATTGTGCGCGAGGAAATCGCCGAAGTGACCGAGCGCGTGCTGGCCTACCGGGCGCGATTGCTGGCTTCATTGACCCACCGGCTGCACAACTTTGGCGATCTGGAAAAAGTGGCCGGCTTGCTCAGCCTGGCTATGCCGGGGCAGCCGGCGCCTCTTCCCAAAGGCCGCCACCAGCGCTGACCAACGTAACTCCAAGCTGACCGCGCAGGTGACGGCCACAGGAATTTCAGACGATAAATAGGTCACGGCCCTTCGTGCGTCCGCCAATCAACCGCGAAAGAGGAGTGCACCCATGGATAAGGCAAGCGTGGCCGGAGCAATTCTGGCTCTGGCCGGGATTATTGCCGGCCTCCTGATCGAGGGCGGCAACCTGAGCCAGGTGCTGCAGCCGACTGCCGCGCTGATCGTTTTTGGCGGCACGCTGGGCGCGGTTTTGCTGCAGTTTCCGCTGACCACGGTCGTCGCCGCCTTCCGCAGTCTGGGGCATGTCTTTGCCGCGCCGCGCAAACACGATAGCGAGCTGATTCAACAACTGGTGGCGTTTGCCAACAAGGCGCGCCGCAACGGCGTAGTTTCGCTGGATGCGGACTTGCCCGATATTCAGGACCCGTTTCTGCGGCAGACCCTGATGCTGGCGGTTGACGGCACCGAGCCGACCGACCTGCGCAACATTATGCGCGTCAACCTGGAATCAATCACCGAGGACGAAGACCGGCTGCCCGCAGTGTTCGAGTCGGCCGGCGGCTTCTCGCCCACCATCGGTATCCTGGGCGCGGTGCTGGGGCTCATCCAGGTCATGCAGCACCTCGACAACATTCAGGAGGTGGGTCGCGGCATTGCCGTGGCCTTTGTGGCCACCATCTACGGAGTCGGCATAGCCAACCTCTTCTTTCTGCCGTTCGCCGGCAAGATGCACCTGCGCATCCGCGCTGCCAGCCGCCGCCGCGAGATGATGCTGGAAGGCGTGATCTCGATCCTGGAAGGCATCAATCCACACATGCTGGAAATCAAGCTCAGCGGATTCCTGAATGAAATCGAGCGCGAGAGCCGGGAGCGCGCCGCATGAAATCGCCATCGTCGCGCGGCCGCACCCGGCACGATCGCTGGTTAGTCTCCTATGCCGACTTCATCACCCTCCTGTTCGGATTTTTCGTGGTCATGTACGCCTTTGCCAAGGCCGATCAGAAGAAGCAGCAGCAGGTTTCCGCGGCCATCGATGCGGCCTTCCGGTCCATGGGCATGCCCATGGCGTCTGCGCAGCCACAGCAAGATGCCGCGCCCACGCCTCACGCCGTAATGAACGAAGAGCTGCTTTCGCCCGACGAAGTAAAGGCCGATCTGGAACGCATTCAACGCCAGTTGAGCGCCATGCTGGCTCCCCAGGTGGCCGCGCACGCCGTCTCCATCGAGATGGGCCGCGATGGGTTGGTGATCAGCCTGCGCGAGGCGGGCTTTTTTGCCTCCGGCTCGGCCACACCCGAGCCCCAGTCGCTGCCCACGCTGCGCCAGATCGCCGCCGCGCTCGCGGGCACGCCTTATGACCTGCGCGTGGAGGGCCATACCGACAATGTGCCCATCCATAGCGCCGAGTTTGACTCCAACTGGGAGCTTTCCACGGCGCGAGCCACGCGCATTGCGCGGCTGCTGCTCGACTGGAAGGCCGTCCCGCCCGACCGGCTCTCCGCGGCGGGTTACGCGGAGTTCCATCCTGCGGCCAGCAACGCTACCGCTGAAGGCCGCGCGCAGAACCGGCGCGTAGACCTGGTCATTCTGCCGCGCTCGAAGATCAATTTTGCGGCCATGACCGCCGCTCCCGCCGCCGGTCCATGGCGCAGGATTACGGTCGGAGATCAATGAAGCGGACCTGACCGAATGAGACGCGCTACGCGCACCACGGTCGTGCCCTGTCGCGAAGGTACCTCGCGAATAGTTTTCCGCGGCCTGTGAACTCATGCTCTATTTTGAGGCGTTTCACTCGTGGTGCGGAACCAGGCGGCCCGCTTGCGTGCAATGACGTGACGTAGCTCACTAACAATTCCGGTAGACATAGGGGAAACTACCGGGGATCTCCAACGGAGGCCTCGATCCGTGTTCCCCGCGAAGGGCCTCAAGCGAGTGCTGCGGGGGGCCTTTGGCGGACGTTCTGTCGGAACAGTATGTTGCCGCGGATCAAGCAGGCAGGCAGGCGCGGGCCACGGCCGGCAGCCAGCACGGCGGGGTGTCGCTGCGCGAGCTGGGACGGACGCTGGTGCGCCGGCGGCGACGGTTTCTCGCCATCGAAGGCGGACTTCTGCTGCTCTGCCTGGTGTATTGCCTGGTGGCTCCCAACCAATATGAAGGGGTGGGGCGCGTGGAGTTGCGCACGGCGCCGGCCTCGCCGTTGAGCCTCGAGGCGACTGAGCCGCCGGCCTCGGCTTCCATTTTATCTGCGCCTACGACGCTGGAGACAGCGGCCGGCGTGCTGCGCGGCGACGGGCTGGCGTGGCGCGTGATTCAAGATCTCAAACTTTACGAAGAGCCGGGATTTCGCGGCCGATTTGCGCAGCGCTTTCCGGGATTTCGCGCCGATGCGCCGTCGCCGGAGGCGCAGGAGTGGCTGCTGGAGCGGTTTGCGTGGCGACTGCACGTCGGAACCATTCCGCGCACGCTGCTGCTCGAGGTCCGTTTCCGCAGCCGGGATGCAGCGCTTTCGGCGGCGGTGGTGAACGCGCTGATCCGCGCTTATGAGGACGAAGACCGGGAAAGCGAGACGCAGGAAACGGCGCAGGCTGCAGAGTGGCTCAACGGCCAATTGAAGGATTTGAAGTTGCGTGTCGATGAGGATCAGCAGCGGCTGGCGGAATTCGAGACGGCGCACGGCATTGTGGCTACACCGCAGACCACCGCGAATGGGATGCCGGGCGAGACGCAGCACAGCACGGCAGCGCTGGAGATTGACGAGCTGGGGCGGCAACTGGCCGACGCGAGCAGCGCGCGGATTCTGGCCGAAGCGGAGTTTCGCGCGGCGTCGCAGGACGATCCGGAACTGGTGATTGCCGCCGACCCGAGGCTGCAGACGGGCGGCGGCGGTTTTGCCACCGCGGCGCTGGAGCAGATTCATGCGCGCAGCAGCGATCTGGAGCAGGAAAAGGCGCAACTGAGCGCCGAGCACGGGCCGAATTTTCCGCGTGTGGTGGAGATTGGAAGGCAACTCGACGATCTGGACCTGCAGAAACAAGTCCAGGATGCGAAGCTGGTGGACCGCTTCCGCAGCAACTGGCGGACGGCTCTGGACCGTGAGCAACTGGCGCGCAACGGTCTGGATGCAGCCACGGCGGAGGGGTTGAAGGAGAATCAGGCGGCGGCCGAGTACGCGATGATGCGCGAAGAAGCCAACGCCGCCCACCTGCTTTACGTGAAGGTTCAGGAACAGGTGGAGCAGGCCGGGTTGGCGGCGGGGGTACACAGCTCGAACATCCGGGTGGTGGATGCGGCCCGGCAGCCTGCGCAGCCAGCCTCACCGGATCTGGCACTGTATATGGCCGTCACCTTTTTTGCCGGGCTCTGGGTGGCAATGGGAGGTGTGCTAGTGAGCGAGTGGAAGCGGACAGGACGAGCAGCGGCGCTGCTGATGGTGGCTGTGACGTGCGTGGTGGGACACGGGCAGGCGCCCACGCCCAGCACGTCGGGGCTGCCTACGGGCGTCGTGAATCTTCCCCAGACGGAAGAACGGCGGAGCCAGCCGAATCCCAAAGAAGCACCGGCGATTTGGAACGGCGCGAACGCCGCGCCCGCGGGTGTTCCCGGCGCGGGAGTTGCCCCTGCGGCTGCGCCCATGCCGACGGCGATTGTGGCCGGCGACATGCTGGATGTGAGCGAATCGCGCACGCCGGAATTTCACTCGGCAGTGCGCGTGTCGGCGGCGGGCACCGTCTCGCTGCCGATGATCGGCGAAGTGAAGCTGGCGGGGATGGACGAGCGCGCCGCTGCACAGGCCATCGAGGCGGCGCTGGTCGCAAAGGGCATGTTGCTGCATCCGCTGGTTTCAGTACTGGTGACGTCTTACGCGGGGCAGGATGTGAGCGTGCTCGGCGAGGTGGCGCGGCCGGGGGTGTATCCGTACACGTATCACCATCGCCTGCTGGACTTGATCTCGGCGGCATCGGGATTGAGTCCGAATGCGGGCCGGCTGGTGAACATCTTTCATGCCGCCGATCCCAAAACGGCGCATCCCGTGGTGCTCGATCCCAGCGGGACAGACCGCAGCTCGGATCACAATCCGGAGCTCGATCCGGGCGATACGGTGCAGGTAAGCCGCGCGGGATTGGTGTACGTAGTGGGCGACGTGATCCGGCCGGGGGGATTTCCGGTGGACCCGACGCAAGGATTGACGGTAGTGCAGGCGCTGTCGCTGGCCTGGGGTCCATCGATGAACGCAGCTACGGCCCACGCGATACTGATTCGCGAGCAGAAGGGCGGTCGCACGCTGACGACGCTCAACCTGAAGCGGATGCTGCGCGGGCAGGACCCCGATCAACTGGTGCAGGATCGCGACATCCTCTATGTGCCCGATTCCGTCGGCAAGAACTTGTGGAACCGGACCATGGAATCGGCGATCCAATCCACGCTCGGGGTCACCATCTACTCCGCGCTGGTGTATTCGCAGAGGTATTAACATGCGGCGAATCGCGTGGGTGCTCCTTCTCGTCTTCACCTTCACGATTCCGTGGGAGTACTCGCTCGACCTGGGCGCGCCGCTGGGAAATGTGGCGCGGATCGCGGGGCTGCTGGTGCTGCTGGCGGCCGTTCCCGCAATTCTCCAGAGCGGCCGCATGCGCGCGCCGGGCGCAGTGCAATGGATGGCGCTGGCGCTCTACCTTTGGTTTTGCTGCTCGCTGCTGTGGACGATTAACCGGACCGCAACCTTCGACATGATCCGCGGCTCGTTCCAGGAGATGATGATCGTATGGCTGGTGTGGGAGTTTGCGGAGACGCCCGGGAATCTGCGGGCGTTGCTGCGAGCTTTTGTAGCGGGCTCATGGGTGCTGGCGGCGCTGACATTCGCGAACTTCAGCTCGCCAGAGGCGATCATGGCCGGGCAGTACCGGTTTGCCGCGTATGGGCAGGACCCTAACGACGTGGCGCGCTTTCTTGACGTGGGTTTTCCGCTGGCGGCGCTGCTGGCGAATGGCACCGGGAGCACCTGGTTGGAGTCGTACTGGCCGGAAAGGGTGTTGGCCATCGGATACTTTCCGCTGGGATTGGTGGCCGTGCTGTTAACTGCCTCGCGGGGTGGGCTTGTGGCCGCGGTGGTGGCGCTCATGGGTTGCGGCTTCCTGCTGGGGCGCAGTCGGGCGCGGGCGGTGCTCACAGGCGCATTTGCGCTGCCGGCGATTGTAGCCGGAATATGGCTGCTGATTCCACGCCAGACCTTGGCGCGGCTGGCAACCATTCCCGAACAACTGCGCAGAGGCGATCTGAACCAGCGCTTGAACATCTGGTGGGCGGGGTTTCATGCCTTTGCGCGCGCACCGATTTTCGGCACCGGCGCGGGCACGTTTGTGAGCGCGGCGGGTTTGGCGCCCCTCGATACCGCGCACAATACGGCGCTGTCGATTGCCGTGAGCACGGGCTTGCTGGGGCTCACGATCGCGATGGCGATTGTTGCGCTGGTTTTCCTCGCTGCTCTCCGCACTGATGGACCTCTGCGTGTGGCATTGCTGGTGTCGCTGCTGGTGTGGGCTGTAACGTCGCTGGCGGCTACGGTCGAAGCGAGCCGCACCACGTGGCTGCTGTTTGCAATCATCGCAGTGGCCGGGCGCATGGCGGTTGACGATCACTCCGAATTGGCAGAGTTTTTCCCCGACCCGCTTCATCCCTATCGTGAGCGGCTGACGCGGGCAGCCTCCGCCATGGGCGCACCTAGTCCGCGTTTCTAACGGCGATGGCAGGCTCGGTCGGGATCGGGCAGGCGGCGGGCGCGGCGAGCGTGAATCGCAGCATTCTGCGAGCTGTGTTGCAAGTGAGCGCGGCGGGGGTGGCGGTAAAGCTGGTGGCCACGCTCAAGGAAATCGCAGTGGCCGGCGTGTATGGCCGATCCGACACGATGGATGCGTTTCTGGCCGCGGCGCTGATTCCCAGCCTGCTCGTCAATCTGATCTCAGAATCCATGAACCAGGCGCTGATTCCCACCCTGGTGCGGGTGCGGGAACGGGATGGGCAGGAACGCGCGCAGCAATTGCTTTCCAGTTCCATGCTTTGGCTGTTCGTGCTGTTGGCGGCGGCAACGGCAGCGATGGCGCTGAGCGCGCACGCATTCTTTCCGCTTATCGCGTCGCATTTTCCGTCCGGCAAGCTGGAGCTTTCGATTCGCCTGTTCTACGCGCTGTTGCCGGTGGTTCTGATTACCGGCATCGCCACCAATTGCACCGCGGTGCTGAACACCGTGGAGCGGTTTGCGCTGCCGGCGCTGGCGCCGGTCGTAATCTCGATTTCGATCATTGCCGGGGTGCTGATGCTGGGCGGACGGCTGGGCATCTGGGCCATGGTCTACGCCACGCTGGGCGGATCGCTGATCCACGCGCTGATTGTGGCCGCCATGATGCACGCGCGCGGGTACCGCTTCCGGCTGTGGTGGCACGGCATGAACCAGGCCACGCGCGAAGTGGCAATGCAGTACGGGCCGGTGCTGCTGAGCGGCGTGGTGGCTTCGGGCGGATTACTGGTGGACCAATCGATGGCCGCGATGTTGCCGACGGGAAGCGTTTCCGCGCTGGTGTATGCCAACCGGTTTGTGAGCGTTGCGATCACGCTGATGGCGGGAGCGATTTCGACGGCCATCGTGCCGTATTTTTCGCGGCTGATCGCATACCGCGACTGGTCCGGCTGCCGGCATTCGCTGCGCACATGGGTTCAAGGTACAGCGCTGGTTTCGGCGCCGCTGGGCGCGATCCTGATCGTGGGCGCGCACGGGCTGGTGCGCATCGCATTCCAGCGCGGCGCGTTCTCAACCGCCGATACCGCGGTGGTAGCGCGCGTGCTTGCCATGTACGCCATACAGATTCCATTTTATGTCACCAGCCGCGTGTTTTATCGCTTCCTGGTGGCCATGCGGCGCACCGACCTGGTGCTCTGCTGCGGAGTTCTGAACCTTGCGCTGGACGTGGTGTTGAACCTGGTGCTGATGCGGTGGTTCGGCGTAGCGGGGATCGCGCTGGCAACTTCGCTGTGGATGGTGGCCACGTTTGTGCTTCTGGGTTATTGGGCGCAGCGAGTGCTGAAGAATGCGGAGGCATCAATTGCTTTGTAGGCCGGCGCAGTATCTGCTTCGATGCGACGATCTCTGCCCGACGGTTTCAAGCGCGCGATGGCAGTCGCTTGCGGGGCTTATTCGGGAGTTTGGGCTGCGGCCGATCCTGGCGGTGGTGCCGGAAAATCGCGATGCGGAGTTGGAGCAATCACCCGCCGATCCGGGGTTCTGGGCCGGGATGCGGGAGATGGAAACGGCTGGAGCGGCAATTGCCCTGCACGGCTACCGGCACTTGTGCGCGAGCCAGGAGCGTAGCCTGATCGGGCTGACGCGCGCGTCGGAGTTTGCCGGGGTCGATGAAGCTACGCAGCGCTTGTGGATTCGCGAGGGGCTGCGGATTCTGCGTGCGCACGGGCTCCATCCGCGCCTGTGGGTCGCGCCGCGGCACGGCTTCGATAGGAACACACTGCGCGCACTGAGAGCCGAGGGGATAGAGCTGGTTTCGGATGGCCTGGCGCGGGAGCCGTTTGTCCGCGAGGGAATGACATGGATTCCGCAGCAGCTTTGGGGACCGGTCGAGAAAACGAAGGGACTGTGGACCATCGCCATTCATCCCAACACGGCGCGCGACGAAGACCTGGCGGCGTTACGCGAATTTATTTGCGCGCACGCGGCGCAGTTCACATCTGTGGATCGGGTGCTGGTGGAGTTTCCGCGGCGGCCGATGAGTGTGGGCGAACGCATGTACGCAGGTCTTGCGCTGGGGCGAATCCAGGCGCGGAGTTGGCGAAAGCGGATGGGCCTCAGCCTCTGACTTGCAATGACGAGCGCAACGCGCTCAGCTTCGGTCCACGCGATCGGTGGCATCAGCGATCGCGTCAATCAGCGCTTCGTAGGCCTCGACGGCGCGGGTGAATGCGAACTGGCCTGGAACCGGCGGATGCGAAGTCCGGGCTGCGGGGGAGAAAAAAGAGAACTCGAACCGCTGGGCACGCTCGAGGATCCGAAGTGCGCGGAGCAGTGTCTCGGCCAGCGCGTGCGCGGAAATGACCGGTGCTAGCCACGCACCCGCGCAGCCGGAGAGTAGATCGACTATGCCTCCCGAGGCGGGCGTCGTCACCAGAGGAATCCCTGCGGCGGCGGCCTCCAGCAGCGCGTTGGGCATTCCTTCCTGGCGGGAGGGAAGGACGAAGAGCGTGGCGCCGGGATAGAAACAATAAGGCATATCGACATATCCGGCAAATTGGACGGCCGCATCCAGGCCAAGGCGGCAAGCCTGCGCTTCAAGAGCGGCTCGCTGGGCGCCTTCGCCGGCGATGACCAGATCGGCATGGGGGAAATCGCGGCGCACGGCGGCGAAGGCCTCGAGGAGCAGATCGAATCCCTTTTCGTGCGCCAGGCGCCCGACGGCGAGCAGGTGCGGACCGGTTCCCTGCCAGAGGCTGGGCGCATCGCAGGCGGCACGGATGCGATCGAGCTCGATCGGATTGGGCAGAACGACGAGGGTTTCAGTAGCGATTCCGAGTTCGGCGGCAAGATCGTCGGCCATCGCGCCCGACTGACAGATTACGCGGTCGGAATGGTGATAGAGCAGCCGGTAGAGGAAGCGCGCCAGTCGAGGTCGGCGATCGGCGGCTAGCGCGGAGGAGACAGTCGAATTCTGGCGTACCAGGACACGAGTTCGGCGCGGGAAAAACGGACGAAGCAGCAGCACCAGGAAATTGAGATGGGCCATGCCAGAGAGAATTACGTCCGGGTGCAGGCGGCGGACAAGGCGTAGCAACGGGATGGCAGCCAGGCGAACCCGGCGGGCTCCGATAGCGTGGACGGCCAGCCACTCGGGGAGTTCGGATGGACCAGGGACGGTCTGGGTGACGAGGGTAAGATGGAGGTCGTATTTTTCCGGGGACAATTTTCGCACCAGGAGAGCGGTCACCTGCTCCGCTCCGCCGCCGCCGAGGTGAGGGATGAGCAACAGGAGGCGAGTGCGCTGTGCCATGGTTTTCCGGGTCGTACGCGATTGTTCGATATTTAGCCATTCTTCATCCGTGTTGCGCATCACATCTTTCCAAGTGGCCGAAAATGGTACATTTCTGCTAATTCCTGAAACAACTCTAAGGAACGCGAAGCCCAATGGGAAATTCCGCAGGGGAGATGTCCGCGACGCCGGCGGCGCTTTCGACGCCATGCTCGATGGTGATGGGAATCACACATCCCCAAACCTGCCTGGTGCTGGGTCCGCGTCTGCGCGCGCTGCGCAGGGCGGGGTTTTGCGTGACGCTGGTGTGTGGGCCCGGCGAGCTGCTGGACGCCACGGCTGCGGATGCGGGAGTGGAGCGGGTGGCAATCCCGATGCAGCGCGGCATGGCTCCATGGGCGGATTTTGTATCGCTGCTGCGGCTGGTGATGCTGTTGTGGCGGCTGCGGCCCGATCTGGTGGAGTTCAGCACGCCGAAAGCGGGATTGCTGGGGACGCTGGCGGCGGCAATCTGCGGAGTGCGCCGCCGCGTGTATATGGTGCGCGGCCTGAAACTGGAAACCGCTTCAGGATGGAAGCGGCGGGTGTTGCTGGCGGCCGAGCGGGTAGCATGCGCGTGCGCGCACGTAGTGCTGTGCAACAGCGAAAGCCTGGGGACTCGCGCGGCAGCCCTGGGAGTGGCGCCTTCGCGGAAGATTTGGGTGTTGGGCGAGGGGAGCAGCAACGGCGTGGACCTGGAGCGATTCTTACCCGGCGAGAGCGACATGCGCGAGCGGCTGGGCATGGAGCCAGATGCGCCGGTGATCGGGTTTGTGGGGCGCCTGACGCGGGACAAAGGCGTGCCGGAGTTGATAGAGGCATTCGAGGCTGTGCTGGGCGCCCTGCCGGATGCGCGACTGCTGCTGGTGGGATGGTTCGATGAGGCAGAAGACGCGCTGGACCGAATGCTGCGCGTGCGGATCGAGAGACATGCGCGCATTCACTATACCGGGTTTCAAGGAGATACGGCGCCGTACTACCGGGCGATGGACGTGCTGGTGCTGCCCACCTGGCGAGAGGGATTTCCGAACGTGGTGCTGGAGGCGCAGGCGACCGGGATTCCAGTGGTGACGACACTCTCCACGGGATCGCGGGATTCCGTGCTGCCGGAAGTGACGGGGCTGCTGATTCCACCGGGGTATCCGCAGGCGATTGCCGCCTCCGTGCTCGAGCTGTTGCGGGATCCCAAGAGGCGGCGGAAAATGGGCGCGGCGGCGCGCGCCTGGGTGGGGGAGCACTATGTGGAGCGGCGGGTACTTGACCTGACGGTGGAGTTTTACCGAGGATTGCCGAGCCGTCAGGATCGAATTCCGGCGCAGGCGAAGGTTGCCATCGATTCCGTATACACGGCCTGAGGCCGCTCATTGAGCCGTGACAGTGGCTCTCCGGGAGCGCGATTTTGTTTCCGGCGGCATGGACGGTGCGGGGATGGCGTCGAGGTCGGCTTTGCCTTCGGCGAGCTGAATGAGAAAGTCCTGGCTGGAGAAAGCAGGCGCGTCCTTGAACAGCTTGCTAGCGCGGAGGTAACTGCCGTCGGGCTGCTGGATGCGGGCTTTGACCGTGTCGGCGAGATAGGCGGGCAGAATCTCGTTGCAGATGCGGGCCACAGCGGCAGGATCGCGAACGGGGAATACGACTTCGCAGCGCTCGAAGAGGTTGCGCGGCATCCAGTCGGCGGAGCCGATGTAGATTTCGTCGTTGCCTCCGTTGGCGAAGTGAAAGATACGCGAATGCTCCAGGAAACGGCCCACGATAGAGCGAACGCGAATGCGGTTCGAAAGGCCTTTGACGCCGGGCCGCAGAATCGAAATGCCGCGCACGATGAGGTCGATTTCGACGCCCGCTTGGGCGGCCTGGTAGAGAGCTTCTACGACCGAGGGCTCGAGCAGGGCATTCATCTTGGCCACGATATGCGCGGGACGGCCGGCGAAGGCGTGCTCCTGCTCGCGGCGGATGAGGCGCAGGAAATTTTCGGCCATGGTGAGCGGCGCCACCAGGAGCGGGCTATAGTCGTCGAGCTCGGCGTGTGCGGTGAGGTAATTAAAAACCATGTGCACGCGCCCGGTGATCTGCGGATCGGAAGTGAGCAGGCTCAGGTCGGTGTAAAAGCGCGCAGTCACGGGGTTGTAGTTGCCGGTGCCCAGATGGCAGTAGCGGCGCGTGACACCGTCTTCGTCGCGACGCACCAGCAGGGCCAGCTTGCAGTGGGTTTTGAGCCCGACCACGCCGTGAAAGACCTGCACTCCGGCGTCTTCCATGCTGCGCGCCCAGCGGATGTTGGAGGCTTCATCAAAGCGCGCCATCAATTCCACTACGACCGTAGCTTCCTTGGTGGCACCGGCTTCAGTGAGCGCCTGGAACATGGGCGAATCATGACTGGTGCGGTAGAGCGTCTGCTTGAGGGTCACGACGGCGGGGTCTTGCGCGCCCTGCCGCACGAATTCGACCACCGGGTCGTAGGAATCGTAGGGGTGGTGAAGCAGAATGTCACGATGGCGCAGCTCATCGAAGATCCCGGTTGATTTGCGGCTGAGGACAAGCGGCTTGGGCGTGAAGGATTGGAATTTAAGGTCAGGCCGCGGGACATTTTCATAAAAGAACATGAGGCGGGATAGATTCACGGGGCCTTCGGTGCGGCTGACCTGGTCCTCCTCGAGCTCGAAGTTGATGCGCAGGCGCTCGACGATTTCTGGATCTGCGCCGGTCTCGATTTCGAGGCGGACGGCGTCGCCCTTGCGGCGGTTGTGCAGCTCGACGCGAATGGTTTCCAGCAGCGAGCGCGCTTCCTCCTCCTCGAAATAGAGGTTGGAATTGCGCGTAACCCGAAAGGAAGCGTGGGCCACGACCTCGTAGCCGCGGTACATGCCGGTGAGATGTTGCGCGATCAGGTCCTGGAGGAGCAGGTAATCCCAGTGGCCGTCGGCGGCGGGAAGTCGAACAAAGCGCGGCAGCGCGCGCGGGACGGTGACCACGCCCAGCACCTGGGGCCCGGAGCGGCGGCGCTTGGCGCGCAACAGGATGGCCAGGCACAGAGCTTTGTTGAGGACGCGTGGAAAGGGATGGGCGGGGTCGATGGAGATGGGTGTTAGCAAAGGATCGACGTCGCGCTGGAAATAGTCTTTGGCGAAGGCGCAGGCTTCGTCGTCGAGCTCTTCCCAGGCCAGAAGGCGGATGCCCTGCTGGCGCATTTCGGGCAACAGTTGCTGGTTCCAGCAGCGATATTGCGCGGCCACAAAGGCATGAATATCGGCGGTGAGCTGGGTGAGCGACTCGTCGGGGCGGAGTCCGTCGTAACCGGGCTCACTATAGCCGTCTTCAATGCGCTGCATGAGGCCGGCCTGGCGGACTTCGACGTATTCGTCGAGATTGGAGGCCGTGATGGCCAGAAACTTGACGCGCTCCAGGAGCGGATTGGATGGGTCTTCGGCTTCTTCGAGGACGCGGCGATTGAACTCGATCCAGGAGTGGTCGCGGCCATTGAAGTGCTGGATTGTCCGGCGGGTTCTGGCCATGGAAGGGCGTCCGTGCGCTGTGTTGGCAGTCTACAGCGGCGGACCTGGGGATGGCACGCGCGGAGGCCAGGAAGGAGACACAGCCCGGTTCAGCAGAACACACAGGAGGGCTCGCCGATTGGGTACACTAACATTGCGAACCGGAATGCAACTTCCGCGCATCCATTGAGGTACAGTCCTTTTTCAGGTGGGATGTTCGCCTCGAAGTGAACAAGGTTGATCTTGTCGAAGCCAAGCATGAAAAGCAGAATTCGACCCTGCGCGGCCGGCCTGTTGCTGGGCATTGCCGGGCTTTTTGCGGCGGGGCAAAGCGGTGCGCCCTCGGCCGCCCCGGGCGGATCCTCCACGACGACGGGCGGTGCGCAGGCAGGCGCAGCGCAGACGACGGTTTCCGGACCGGTTTCGGTGGGGCCGAATGCGGGATCGTACCAGGGCAGCGTGGTCAAGGGGCAGGCATCGGCCCAGCCCATCGAGCTGTCGCTGGACGACGCCATCCAACGGGGATTGCAGGCCAACCTGGGAATCATTCTAAGCGGAACGCAGACGGCTGCGGCGCGCGCGCAGCGGCTTACGGAGCTGCAATCGCTGCTCCCATCTGTGGATTTCGCAGCCAAGGAGACGGTCATGCAGGTGGATCTTCCCGCGGAGGGCTTGCGGCTGCCGGGATTTCCCACCATTATCGGGCCGTTCGGGTATACCGACGTGCGAGCCTCGCTGAACTGGTCGCTGGTGGATGTGTCGTCACTGCGCAATTACCTGGCCGCGAAACACGATTTTGCGGCTGCGCAGTTATCCGCGCAGGACGCGCGCGACATGGTGGTGCTGACGGTGGGCAACGCTTACCTGCTGGTGCTGGCCGATGAATCCGAGGTGACGAGCGTAGAGGCGCAGGTGGCCACGGCCAAGGTTTCACTCGACCAGGCCGTGGAGCAGCACCAGGCGGGAACCTCGCCGCTGCTCGATGAGCTGCGGGCGCGCGTGGATTATCAATCGCTGGAGCAGCAATTGATTGCAGCGCGCGATGCGCGCGAGAAGGATAAGCTGGCGCTGGCGCGGACCATTGGATTGCCGGTGGCCCAGGCGTTCCATTTGACAGACACGACGCCCTACGCCGTATTCGACGATATGGACGTGGATGCGCTGATCCAGCAGGCGGAGAAGAATCGCAAGGACCTGGCGGCGATGGTGGAGCAGACGGCGGCCGCCGTGGAGCAGCGCAAGGCAGCGACGGCAGCGCGATTTCCGGTGGTGAGCGCGGCCGCCGATTACGGCGATATCGGGACCACGCTAAGTCACTCGCACGGGACCGTGGACGCGACGGGAACGGTGAGCGTGCCGCTGTTCAAGGAATACGGATTGCGAGGCCAGGCCCAGGAGGCGCAGGCGCAGCTCGATACCGCGCAGGCGCAATTGAGCGACGAAAAGACGCAAATAGAAGCGGACGTGCGCGACGCTCTGCTCGACATTGCCGCGGCACAGCAGCAGGTGGAGGTTGCAAAATCGAGCGTGGACCTGGCCGGCGAAGCGCTGAAGGAAGCGCAGGAACGGTACGCGAGCGGGGTGAGCGACAACCTGGCGGTGAGCCAGGCACAACAATCGGTGGCGCAGGCCAACGATCAATACGTGATCAGCCTGTATCGCGACAACGTGGCCAAGCTGAGCCTGGCGCGGGCTTTGGGCGCGACCCAGGATTACCGCAAATATCTGGGGCAAAATCCGTGACGCCGAACGGTTCACTGCCAACGTTGAGCGGTGAACTAAGAACTGTGAACTGCCGTTAGGAGGGACATAAAGTGGCGGACAGCAACCCAACACCGGTGCAGGAGCAACCGGCGAGAGAACCGGAAGAGACAGAAATCGCGCCGTCGCAGCCCTCGCGGCGCCGGGGAATTCTTGTGGCTGTGATTGCGGCGGTGGTGCTGATTGCCCTGGGTATCTGGTGGCGATCGACTTATTACGAAGATACCGACGACGCGCAAATCAACGGCAATCTGGTGCAGATCAGCTCGCGCGTGGCAGGGCACGTGATCAAGTTGTATGTGACGGAGAACCAGAAGGTCGAGAAGGGTGATCCGATATTGGATCTCGATCCGCGCGACTTTCAGGTTGCGGTGGAGAACGCGCAGGCCGCTCTGGCCAGTGCCAAAGCGGCCGCCGCGGCGGCCCAGGTGTTTGTGCCCATCACCAGCGTGAATACGGGGAGCAATCTACGCTCGGCGGAGGCCGACGTGGCCAGCGCGCGCGCCAGCGTAGAGCAGGCGGAGCAGCAACTGGATGCCGCGAAGGCGGGCGTTGCGCAGGCCGAAGCCAACAACTTCAAGGCGCAATCGGACCTGGAGCGTTACAAGCCGCTGGTGGAAAAAGACGTGATCAGCAAACAGCAGTTCGATGCGGCCGTGGCTGCGGCCAATGCCAGCCAGGCGGCGCTCAGCGATGCGCAGGCCAGTGAGAAGGCCGCGGCGGACGGAATTCGCGTGGCCCGCGAGCGCGTGACCCAGGCAGAGGCCACGCATAAGTACGCGCTGACCGGGCCACAGCAAGTGGAACTGCAGGATGCGCGCGCCAAGCAGGCGCTGGCCCAGGTGGAACAGGCGCAGGCCGCGCTGGACCAGGCGCAACTGAACCTCGGCTACACCCATATCGTTGCGCCGGTGACCGGAATCATCACGCGCAAGAGCGTGCAGATCGACGAGAATGTTTCCGCGGGCCAGAACCTGATGACATTGGTCGACCTCAACGGCGTGTGGGTGACCGCGAACTTTAAGGAGACGCAACTCAGGAACATGCGCGCCGGGCAGAAAGTGACGATTCACGTGGACACTACGGATAAAAATTATTCGGGACGCGTGACGCAGATCGGGGGCGCGACCGGCTCGGTGCTTTCGCTGTTTCCGCCGGAGAACGCGACCGGCAACTACGTGAAGGTGGTGCAGCGCATTCCGGTGCGCGTCGACTTCACCAATCTCGCCAAAGAAGACCCGCACCAGGAACTGCGCCCCGGCATGTCGGTGGAGCCGAAGGTGTGGGTGAAGTAAAGCAAGGACCGAGGAAATAAAGGAACAGGAGACCAAGGAGGTTATAGCGTCGTCTCCTGCCCCGCATTCCGATCAGTAATGCAGTTCACTGGCGCACGTTCGCCACCTTCCACAGGCGGATGGATTTATCGGTGCTTGCGGAAGCCAGGATACTGCCGAAGGGGCTGAAGGCAACCGAGAGCACCGGGCCGGTGTGGCCTTTAAGTGTGCGCAGCAACTGGCCGCTTTCGACATCCCAGAGCTTGACTGTCGCGTCGGCGCCCCCTGAGGCCAGAGTGCGCCCGTCGGGGCTGAAGGAAATGGAAAAAATGCGGCCAGAGTGAGTCGGAACCATGCGTTTGAGCTGACCGGTCGAGACATTCCAGAACCGGATGGACCGATCGTCGCCGGCCGAGACGAGGGTTTGTCCGTTGGGCGCGAAGGCGATGGAGTTGATGGCGCCGGTGTGGCCTTGCAGGGTGCGGAGCGGTGCTCCCGTGAGCGGATCCCAGAAGCGGATGAGGCGATCGTCGCCAGCCGAGGCCAAGGTACGGCCGTCAGGGCTGAAGGCCACGGCGAGGACAAAGCCCGTCGATCCGGCCAGCGTGCGCAAGGGGTCTCCGCTGGCCACATCCCAGAGGCGGATCGTCTGGTCCCAACTGCACGAGGCTAAGATAGCGCCGTCGGGGCTGAAGGCCAGCGCGGCAACCTGCCCGGTATGGCCTGGAAGCGTGGCCAGAACCACGCCGCGCGAGGCATCCCACAAGTCGATGTTGTAGTCGGACAAGCCGCCGGCGACGGTATTGCCGAGCGGGCTGTAAGCGAGGGAAGTTGTGCTGGTGTCAAGCGTGCCCAGCGGGCGGCCGTCGCTTACGTTCCAGAACTGGACGGTGCCATCGCGGCTGGCAGAGGCCATCTGCAGCCCGTCGGGGCTGAAGGCTACGGCCAGGATGGCGTCGCGCTGGCCGGTGAGAACGCGCGAATGGACCGGACTGACCATCATGGTTGTGATGGCAATGGTCACGGCCAGCAGCGCGGCCGCGGCCAGCATGGCGCCGACATACTTGCGGGGGATGGTTTGGGCGCTTTCCGTTTCCTCGGCACCAATGAAGATGCGGTGGTGCGAGGAGTGAGGCCGCACCGACTTCCAGATGGGCAAGGCACCGGCGAGGAGACGCTGGCGCGAATGTGCGGGCAAGGTTTGCGCGGCAGGCGCCGGCTGCGCAATTTCCGCGGCCACCGGAACCGGCTCCACAAGCGGCGGATGAGCTCTTCCCGCGCTAAAGGGACTTTCCTCGAGTTCACGGAATTCTGCGGGTTCTCCAGGCTGCCATGTTTCCACCGGGATGGACTGCGGAGCTTCCCTGGGGACGGGCAGCGGGTGAATGCGGTCGCGTTCCATCGGAATCGGCACGATTTGTGAAGGCTCGTAGTGGATCCGGTCCAGCAAGCTCAGGACTTCGCTGACGTCCTGAGGGCGATCATTGGGGTCTTTGGCCAGCAGGCGCAGCACAAATTCATCAAGCCCGCGCCAGTGGGCCACTTCCGAGCGCAAGGTGCTGGGAGCAGGCGGGGCTGAGTTAAGGTGCTGGAGGGCCCAGCCGTTATAGTTGTCGGCCTGAAAAGGGCAGCGACCAGTGAGGAGCTCGAAGAGAACGCAGCCGAGCGCGTAGAGATCGGTGCGGCCGTCGAGCTCGCCGGTGGGTGTGCCGGTCCACTGCTCGGGCGCAGCAAATTGAGGGGTGAGCATGGTGGTGCCGTCGTGGGTGAGGCGGGTGACATCTTTGGCCGCTACTATGCCGAAGTCGGCGATCTTGGGCACCAGCAAGCCGTCTTCGAGGGCGAGGAGAATGTTTTCGGGCTTGATGTCGCGATGGACCACGCCGGCAGCGTGGGCGGCGCCCAGTCCCTCGGCTGCGCCGCGGACGATGGCGAGCGCCAGACCGACGTTAAAGGGCTTGGGCGCGTTGCGGTAGAACTCCAGCAGGTCGGGCCCGTTGATATATTCCATCGAGAAGAAAAGCGTGCCGTCTTCGGCGGGTTCCAGATTGCCGGCCTGGACCACGTTCTTGTGGTGAATCTGGCGGAGGGTGCGCACTTCGCGCAGGAATCGGTCTGTCCACGACTGGTCGCGACTGAGCTCGCTGGAAAGAAACTTGAGTACCTGGGGCTCGTTGAGCAAAATATGCTCGGCCAGGTAAACATCGCTCATGCGGCCGCGGCTCAGGGTGCGCACAATGCGATAGGTGTTGCGAACCATCATGCCGGGCGGGAAACCTCGAATCTCGCTCAACGGGCCGCCGTGAACGGGGCAGGTGGTGAGCTCGTCAGGATAGCCGGCGTCGCACCGCGAACAGCTTTTCATCGAAGACGCTGGGTGGAGCGCACGCAGCGGTTATCTGAATTGTGACAGCCTGCGAAGGGGAGCGCAACGGGAATTGGAGTCTGGGACTC
>JASHRF010000078.1 GCA_030037545.1 Acidobacteriaceae bacterium
CACTGTCCACTCGAAAAACTACCCTGGTGCCTGCGTCACGAACTTGCCAAGAACTGTGGCGGATTGTTTTGACGACAGAAAACTTATCGTACATTATATCGCAGGCTGCCAACGATCTTGAGAATCTTGAATGTTGCTCGCATCTTGCCTGCAGGGTATGTATACACATCCTGTCGCCTAACGATAGTTCACCATCCGGCTGGCAACGGCGAGTATCTTCGGAAGAAAGAGCGGGACGCTTTTCGCTGCCCGGCGATGCTTCAGCCGGTGCTTGGTCCCGTGAGAATGGAGGATTCATCGAGCCATCTCCTGATTCCTCAGTGAGATCGCCCGAACGATGGTAGGCGAGGCGGGATTTGAACCCGCAGCCCCCGGCTTAGAAGGCCGGTGCTCTATCCAGTTGAGCTACTCGCCCCGCACTCATTGTAGCTTTGGATCCCCACTCCGGCACCTCTGGGCCTGGCGGGTGAATCCGCCGTGACATCCTCAAGGAAGCGCACCACGGTGGCCTCCGCCCAGTGAATGTCGTCGCCGCGTCCTCGTCCCAGAAATGCGCAATGTCCCCCTTGGCGCGTCTCGATGAGAGTCACATTTGGGTTGGCCAGCAGGCGTGCCCGTGTCTCGGGAAAGAGGCGAATGAAGGGATCATCCAGGGCGCGGAGAATCAGGGTGGGAACGCCGATCCGGTCCACCACCCGCGCGCTGGCTGCGCGATGGTAATAGTCGTCGGCGCCGTGGAAGCCGCTGTGCGGAGCGACGATCTTGTCGTCGAAGTCGCGGATGGAGCGGATGGGTCCCAGACTGTCCAGGCTGTAAACGCCTGGAAACAGTTCCGCTTTGCGGTGGATGCGGCGCATCAGCGCGCGCAGAAAATGCCATTCGTAGGCGCGATTGGCGGGCTCATGCAGCGCATCGGCGCTGGGCGCAAGGTCGATGACCGGGCACACGGTGGCCACGGCGCACAACGGCGCGCGCCGGCCCCACTCCCCGGCCAGCTTCAGAACCAGGTTGCCACCCATCGAATAGCCCACCAGCGCCACTCTCTGGAGCCCGAATCGCTGGGCAAAATGCCCGACCACCGCGCTCACATCGGCGGAGCGCCCGGAGTGGTAGAGGGTGGACGTCAGCGCCTCCGATCCACCGCAGTTGCGCATGTTCATGCGCACCACGTTCATGCCCGCCACCCACGCGCGCGCGGCGATGCCGCGCATATAGCGCGAATCGGACGAGCCCTCGAGCCCGTGCACCAGCACTGCCGTGAGCCGCGCCACGCGCACCGCCTCAGGCTGCCAGTGGCAATGGCATAGCACGCGGCTGCCGTCGGCCGGGTCCACCTCGACTGCCTCTTCCTCGGTAGGGAGCGGGAAAGCCGGCCGGGCCAGAAAATTCCCCACGATGGTCTGCAGATGCCGGTTGCGGAGCCCGCGCCGGGGCACGAACTCGGTCAGCCATGACTGCCGTGCGCCCGCTGCGGCGACCGCGTTCGCGCTGCGGGGAGCTTCTGCCATCTTGTGCGTCTCGGGAATCACTAGAACCTTGGTCACCGCGACCGGGAAGCTTGCGGCAAATGAGAATCGGAATGGCGGCTGAAGCGCAAAAGCCCGAACCGCGCGCGCTTCGCAGTTTCAGAATACAGGTTGTGGCAGCGGCCTACAGGCTAAACGCGATGCGCGTGATCCGCCAGTAACGCGTCCACTTCGGCGCGATACGGCATGGAGGGCGCGGTGCCATGGCGCGTGACCGACAATCCCGCCACCGCGCAGCCGAAGCGTGCGGCTGCAATCAGATCGCGGCCTTCGGCAAGAGCTACGGCGAAGCCGCCGTTGAACGCGTCGCCGGCGCCCGTGGTTTCGACCACCGGGCCGGCGTCGAATGAGGGGACGAGCGCCTTAGCCGTGCGATTCTTCACGAATGCGCCTTGCGCGCCCAGTGTAATGATCGCATTGCGCACGCCCAGGGCGAGGAAGGCATCGGCGGCGCGCTCGGCATCGGCGGCCGAACTCACGCGAATGCCGGTCAGCACCTCGGTTTCCGACTCGTTGGGGGTCACGTAATCGCAACACGGAAAAACGGACTCAGGCAGCTTGCAGCCCGGCGCGGGGTTGAGGATCGTAGGCACGCCCAGCGCGTGCGCCAGCTTCAACCCGTGCTCCACGGTGGGTAGAGCGAGTTCGAGCTGGGTAACGAATATCGCCGAAGCAGCGATCAGCTCCTTCATGCCATCGAGTTCTTCCGGAGCGAGATTTAGGCATGCGCCGGGAACGACAATGATGGAGTTTTCGCCGCTCCGCGCGTCGATGATGATGGCCGCAGCGCCGGTGGGATTCTCGCTGGTGAGCAGGTAGCGCGCATCGATATGTTCCTGGCGATAGGTGGAACGAGCCAGTTCGGCAAACGGATCGTTGCCGACTTTGCCGATGAAGCTCACCTCGGCGCCGGCGCGAGCAGCGGCGACGGCTTGGTTGGAACCTTTACCACCCGGGCCCAGCCTGAAGGCGCTGCCCATGAAGGTTTCGCCCCAGGCTGGCAGGCGATCGGTGCGGAAGGCCAGATCGGCGGCGAAACTTCCCATCACCGTGATTCGAGGCGCGTTTGCATCTCCATGCATGGTTCGGGGTCCATCTCCAACGGGGTTGTCGAAAATAAACTGCCAATCTATCGGCGTAGAGGGCCCATGTCAAGTGGAAACGGTGACAGACCAGGGCAAACGCGCTTTGAAAGGCGCGCCGGCAGGGTTGATTTCAGGTTCATATGTACCCCCCCCGGGGGGGTGCGTGGGATTCTGCCATGAAGTTCCTTGTTTTCTGATGGTTGGATGCGTTTTCGGGTGCGATTAACATGCGGATTTGTGCGAGAAAACCTCACTTTCTTGCGCTTCTTTGCGCCTGCCGGTCCCGGATTCTCGAGCGGCCACGAGTGCTTGGGGAACCGTTCTTCACAGCATAGCGGAAGGGCGAAATTAACCCGCAACGAGCGGCGAAAATATATTTCCCGCCGAATGAGGGCGATGCGGCAGATTTGGGCTTTGGAAGGGCTTGACAAGAAGTTGGCGCAGCGAAGAAGGGGAGTCCTTCAACAGGATGGCTGGTTTTTGAAGTGCAATTGCCCTGGGTGACAGGCGCTCCCCGATCCAATGGCCAAGGCGGAACGGGCTGTCTGGGCGGGGTCGGAATTTTCCGAGGCAGGCTACATCGGCGTGTGCCATATCACATCCGGACCCGCCCTTGACGGC
Source organism: Acidobacteriaceae bacterium (assembly GCA_030037545.1). GTDB lineage: Bacteria > Acidobacteriota > Terriglobia > Terriglobales > Acidobacteriaceae > Telmatobacter. Next base: position 3,233 of record JASHRF010000078.1, read on the forward strand.
AGAGAATTTTTTCAGCGCAGGTCCGGCGGTGACGACGTGTGCCGGTCTGGGCTGGATCTGGGCTGGAGAGGATCAATCACGGCGCTGCGGGATTCCTCGACTGGAAATATCGTTTGCGAGCGTCACGCCAAATCCATCCAATCAGCCAAGCCGAGCCCCTGGCGGGGGTGATTTGCGACAATTGGTTTGTACAAGCGCAGCATGGCTGCTGCGGTCCTGGCTGACGGTTTCCTCTCTGCACCGAAGCGTCACTCGAATGGATGGACGGGAGGTCCTGAACATGAAAGCTCCGCGGGTTCTGCCTTTGCTGTTCGCTTCACAGCTCGTGGTCGCGGCCATGGTTCCGCGCGCCATGGCTGCTCGGCAAGCCGAGCCGGCGGTCTCTGCTGAAGACGTAACCCGCGCCACGCTGGATAACGGCATGAAAGTGGTTATTATTCGCAATGCGCTTGCGCCGGTGGTCACCGTCGAGGCCAATTATATGGTGGGCGGCAACGAGACGCCGCCTGGATTTCCCGGCATGGCACACGCCCAGGAACATATGATGTTCCGCGGCTGCCCGGGCATGACGGCCGACCAAACCGCGGCCATCTACGCGCTCCTAGGCGGCGAAAACAATGCGGACACGCAGCAGAACATCACACAGTACTATGCGACCGTTCCCGCGGCCGACCTGGAGGTGGCGCTGGAGGCGCAGGCTACCTGCACGCGCGGCGTGGACGACTCCCAGGCCGAGTGGGACGAGGAGCGCGGCGCCATCGAGCAGGAAGTGCAGCGCGATCTTTCCAACCCCACCTACAAGTTCATCGACCGGATGAACGGAATCATGTTTGCGGGCACGCCGTATGCGCACGATCCACTGGGCACAGTGGACTCGTTCAACAAGACCAGCGGCGCCATGCTGAAGTCGTTTCACGACAAATGGTATGCGCCTTCGAACATGATCCTCATTGTCGTGGGCGACGTGGACTCCACGACGGCGCTGGCCAAGATCAAGAGTTTGTTCGGCGCGGCACCGAATCATCCGCTGCCAGAGCGACCGGCCATCGATCTGCAACCGTTCAAAGACGAGAGTTTCACCATCGACAGCAATCTTCCTTACGTACTCGGCTTTATCGCCTATCGCTTGCCGGGCACCGATTCGCCCGATTACGCGGCCATCAATATTCTGGCGGACGTGCTGGCCAGCCAGCGCGCCGATCTCTACGGGATGGTTCCGGCAGGCAAGGCGCTGGCCGCAGAGTTCGGCCTTGCCGAAGCCTATCGCAAGGCCAGCGTCGGTTATGGAGTGGTGGCCCTGCCCGCGGGCGCCGATCCCACCAGCGCCATCGCGGAGATGAGGCAGATTATCTCGCGCTATGCTCAGAACGGCGTTCCGGAGGACCTGGTGGCCGCGGCCAAGCGTAGTGAGATTGCGCAGGCCGAGTTCCAGCGCAACTCGATCCCCGGGCTCGCGGATGTGTGGTCGTCGGCGCTGGCCGCCGAGGGACGCACGTCGCCGGAGCAGGACATCGATGCCATCCGTAAAGTCACGCTGGCCGACGTGAACCGCGTGGCCAAAAAATACCTGTTCAATGCCAGCACCATCACGGCCACTCTCAAGCCCGTGGCTAGCGGCGGTCCGGTGTCACAGAAGGGGTTTGGCGGCGCCGAGCAGGTGACGGCCGCTCCCACAAAGCCGGTCACGCTGCCGGAGTGGGCGGCCGGGCCGCTGAACAAGCTGCAGGCGCCGTTAAACTACATTGAAGTCTCCGACACGAAGTTGCCCAACGGCATTCGCCTCATCGTGCGCAGCGACAAGACCAGCCCCACGGTCACGGTAATGGGCGCGGTGAAGCACAACTCCGATCTGCAGACACCGCCCGGTGAAGAAGGCCTCGGCGACATTCTCGACCAGCTTTACTCTTACGGCACGACCTCGCTGGATCGAATGGCATTTCAAAAAGCGCTCGACGACATTGCCGCCAATGAAAGCGCCGGGTACGAATTCTCGCTCAGCGTGCTTAAGGAGTATTTCTCGCGCGGCGTCGGGCTGCTGGCCGATAACGAGCTGCATCCGGCGCTGCCCGCACACGCGTTCATGATTACGCAGCGGCAGACCGCACAGTTTGTGGCCGGAAACTTACAGAGTCCCGGCTATCGCACCGAGCGCGCTCTCGACACCGCTCTGCTTCCGCGGGGCGATCCGGTACTGCGCGAGGCGACGCCGACCACTGTCGAGAAAGCGACGCTCGACGATGTGAAGCAATATCACGATTCCACGATTCGCCCCGATCTCACCACCATTGTCGTCATCGGCGATGTAACCGCGGAGGAGGCGAAGGCCGTCATTGAAAAATGGTTTGGCGACTGGAAAGCCACGGGCGAGAAGCCGAACACCACGCTGCCGCCGGTTCCGGTGAACAAGCCTTCGGCGGTCACCGTCCCCGATCCCGAACGCGTGCAGGACGAGGTCACGCTGGCCGACCAACTCAACCTGAATCGCTTCGATCCGGATTATTATCCGTTGCAGCTTGGGGACCACGTGCTGGGGGGCGGATTTTACGCTACGCGCCTCTATCACGACCTGCGCCAGGTGAATGGCCTGGTATACAGCGTCGACGTGAGCCTCGATGCGTCGAAGACGCGCGCCAGCTACTCCGTCGACTACGGATGCGACCCGAAGAATGTTTCCAAAGCGCGCGCTCTGATTGTGCGCGACCTGAACCAGATGCGCACCGAGGATGTTTCCGAGGACGAGCTGCACATGGCCAAGGCGCTGCTGCTGCGGCAGATTCCGCTGAGCGCGGCCAGCGAGAGCGCGCTGGCTGAAGGGATATTGCACCGCGCCGAGATCGGTTTGCCCCTCGATGAGCCAGTGGTGGCCGCGAAGAAATACATGCAGCTCACCGCCGATGACGTGAAGGATGCATTCGCCCGCCATGTAGACACCGACGACCTGGTGCAGGTGGTGCGCGGCCCGGCGCCGCAATGATGGGACTCGGTCAGGTCCGGGATTGCAGCGCATCCAGACGCTGCCGCGCCTGATCGATGAACGCATCCTGGGGCGCGTCCTGCTGCATGGACTCGAGATTGATCTCGACATTGGCACGCGCGCCTTCCAGTGCGGCACGCGCCAGCGCCACGGCAGTGACGAGGTCGGAGCTCATCCTGGGATTGGTGATGGGCCGCAGTTGTTCCGCAATTCTTGCCACTTCCGCGGCGTTTTCCGCCACGCCCAGCGGCACGCCCGCCGCCTGGCGAAGCGCAGCGGGAATGGCAGCGCCGCCGTCCGCCAATTCCTTCGCCGCCTTGTACGCCTTCATCACCAGATTGTAGGACGCGGCATCGGCGTCCACGGCAGCCTTCAATTCTTCACGCAGCGTGGCCAGGCGCGCAATAGCCTCGCTGAGCTGGGTTTCGAATTTCAGATAAGCCTTCTTGCCGCGCGACATCGACGCAACCATAAAGGCCAGGCCCGCGGCCATGGCGCCGCCGGCCGCCGCGGCGCTGCCGCCGCCTGGAGTTGCAGTGGGCGCGGCCAGTTGCTCGATGAACGGGGCGACTCCGGCGATGAGTCCTGCGCGAGGGCCGCCGATCGCCATCTTGCCGCCGGTCACCGCGGCCAGCCGGTTCTCGAGGATCAGCGACGAGTCGAAGTTTTCCACCTGCAAAAACCACTCCGCGCATTGCTCCAGAGCCAGCTTGGGAATCAGGCCGACGATTTCGCTCGATACGGGCAGCACGCCATAACGCGAAGCTTCGCGCTTCACAAATTCGAAGACGCGATGAATCGGCGTCTGCTCAAAATCGGTCAGGTTCATGGAAACCTGCGCGAGCCCGCGCACCAGGAACCCGGCAGCTTTCACAAAGCGCAGCCCGCCGCTTGAGAAGCGCACTGCCTTGGCAATTTTCTTCGCAACGTCGACATTGCCGGTGTTGAGAAAAATATTGCAGGCGATGAGGAATTTGCGCGCGCCCACCACCGTGGCACCGGCAGTGGGATGCACGCGCAGCTCGCCGAAATCCGGCCGCCGCGATGCCACGGTGGCAATCTCGTCGCGAATTCCCTCGAACTGTCCGCGGCGAATGTTTTCGAGGTTCTGCCGCTCCGGCGTCGTTGCGGCCGCTTCGTAAAGGTAGACCGGAACCTGGTAGCGCTTCCAGATCTCCGCGCCCACATGCCGCGCCATGACCACGCAATCTTCGAGCGTGACGCCGTCGATGGGAATGAAGGGCACCACGTCGGCCGCGCCCATGCGCGGATGCGCGCCCTGATGGCGCGTGAGGTCAATAAGCTCGGCGGCCTTGCCAACGCCGCGAATCGCGGCTTCCTGAATCGCTTCGCGCTCGCCCACCAGGGTGATAACGGAGCGGTTGTGGTCGGCATCCATCTCGCGATCGAGCAGATAGACGCCGGGCAGCTTCATGGCCTCGACAATGGCGTCGACGCGGGCGGGGTCGCGTCCTTCAGAGAAGTTGGGTACGCATTCAACGAGCGTGGTAGCCACGCCCAAAGCATACGATTCGCGAGCCGATACCGCAACCAGCCGGTCACGAGCGGGTGCAAGCAGATGCATCGGCGCCGGTAGTATGCTGAGTAGCAGCTTGGAGTCCGCGGCGCAGGGGCTCATACTGCCGGGACCGCGGCTCCCCCACTGGAGATGCGTATGACCACGGCCTCCATCGCGCCGACCATTCGCGCGCCGCGCGGCACGCAGTTGCGTTGCAAAGGCTGGCAGCAGGAAGCAGCGCTGCGCTGCCTGATGAACAATCTCGATCCCGAGAATGCCGAGCGGCCGGCGGATCTGGTCGTCTACGGCGGCATTGGCAAGGCAGCGCGCAACTGGGAGTGTTTCCACGCCATCGTGCGCGAGCTGGAGCGGCTGGGGCCGGAAGACACGCTGCTGGTGCAATCGGGCAAGCCAGTGGGCGTGTTCCCCACGCACGAAATGGCGCCGCGCGTGCTCATCGCCAATTCCAACCTGGTGGGCAAATGGGCTACGTGGGAACACTTCAACGAGCTCGACCGCAAAGGCCTGATGATGTTCGGGCAGATGACTGCGGGAAGCTGGATTTATATTGGCACGCAGGGAATTTTGCAGGGCACGTTCCAGACTTTTGCCGCGCTGGCCGAACGGCATTTTGGAGGGTCGCTGAAAGGTCGACTCGTGGTGACCGGCGGCATGGGCGGGATGGGCGGAGCGCAGCCGTTGTCGGTGACGCTCAACGGCGGCGTGGCACTGGTCATCGAGGTCGATCGCAGCCGCATCGAGCGCCGCGTGGCTACGCGCTACTGCGACCGCATTGCCGAAGACATCGACGACGCTCTGCGCCTTTGCGAAGACGCGCGGCGCGAAGGCCGGGCGCTTTCCGTGGGCCTGGCGGGCAACTGCGCCGAAGTGCTGCCGGAGATCGTGCGCCGCGGCGCGCAGGTGGACGTGGTGACCGACCAAACCAGCGCGCACGATCCGCTCAATGGCTACATTCCAGTGCTGGACACATTGCCTGAAGCAGCGCGGCGTGCCCGGCGCGACCCCATGGCCGCCGCGGCGGAGCTGCGCAGGCGCGATCCAGAAGAGTACGTGCGCCGGGCCCTGGAGACCATGGTGGTTCACGTGAACGCCATGCTCGATCTGCAGCGCGCCGGCGCCATCGCCTTCGATTACGGCAACAACATTCGCCGCTTCGCTTTCGATGCGGGCTGCACGGATGCGTTCCTGATTCCGGGCTTCGTACCCGAGTACATTCGACCGCTTTTCTGCGTGGGCGCGGGGCCGTTTCGCTGGGTTGCCCTTTCCGGCGATCCCAAAGATATCGATCGCACCGACCGCCTGGCGCTCGAGCTTTTTGCGGAGAACGAAATCCTCAACCGCTGGCTGAGCCTCATCCGCGGCCGCTTTGCGTATCAGGGACTTCCGGCGCGCATCTGCTGGCTGGGATACGGCGAGCGAGCGCGCATGGGCGAGGCCATTAATGACCTGGTGCGCAAAGGCGAGATTTCCGCGCCCATTGCCATGGGCCGCGACCATCTCGACGCCGGCTCTGTGGCCAGCCCGTATCGTGAAACGGAGAGGATGCGCGATGGCTCCGACGCCGTGGCCGATTGGCCGATACTGAATGCCCTGCTCAACACCGCTTCGGGGGCCACGTGGGTGAGCTTCCATCACGGCGGCGGCGTGGGCATGGGCTACTCGCTCCATGCTGGCCAGGTGACGGTGGCGGACGGAACCGACCTGGCTGCGCGCAAGATCTCACGCGTGCTCAATAACGATCCCGGCATAGGCGTCGCGCGCCACGCGGACGCGGGATACGAACTGGCACAGCAAACCGCACGCGAGAAGGGCATTGCGATCCCCATGGCGGAGAAGTGAGCTTGCCCGCTTCGCTCGCAGTCATCAACATCGGCCAGCTAGTGACGCTTGCCGGCCCTGCTCGCCCGCGCGTGGGCAGCGAGCTTCGCGAACTCGGCATCATCGAAGATGCCGCGTTGCTGATCGAGAATGGGCGCATCGTCGCGGCCGGCCGTCAGCCGGAAATCAAAACCATAATCCCGACCTGCGCAACGGTAGTGGATGCGAAGGGCTGCTGTGTTACGCCCGGCTTTGTCGATGCGCACACGCACCTTGTCTTCGCTGGAAATCGCGCTACTGAATTTGAGCAGCGCATCGCCGGCGCAACGTATCAGCAGATGGCCGCGTCCGGGGGAGGCATTTTGCGCACCGTCGGCGCCACCCGCGCCGCTCCTGAAGACGAGCTGGTCAAGGAGGCGCGCCGTCATCGCGACTGGCTGCTGCGCACGGGAACCACGACCATCGAGGCCAAATCCGGTTACGGCCTGGAGCGCGAGACGGAGCTGCGCATGCTGCGCGTGCTCGCGCGGCTCAACCAGGAGGGCCCGGCGCGCATTGTGCCCACCCTGCTGGCCGCGCATACGTTTCCTCCGGAATTCGCCGGCCGTCGCGAGGAATATGTGCGCTGGATTGCCGAGAAGTTGATTCCGGAAGTTGCCGCGGAAAATCTCGCCGCGTTCTGCGATGCGTTTTGCGACGATCACGCATTCACGGTGGACGAAGCACGCTGCTTGCTTATCGCAGCGCAGAGCCACGGGATGCGGTTGCGGATTCACGCCGAGCAGTTCCGCGCGGGAACCGGAGCGGCTCTGGCAGCGGAATTGCGCGCGGCCACTGCGGATCACCTTGAAGCGGCGACGGAAGAAACGCTGCGCGCATTGCGCGATGCCGCCGTGCAGCCCGTCCTGCTGCCGGGATCGGTGTTCGCACTGGGCCGCAGCGAGTACCCGGCGGCGCGCAAGATGGTCGAGCTGGGACTGGGCATCGTGGTCGCCACGGATTTCAATCCCGGCTCATCGCCCATCGCGTCCATGCCGTTCATTCTTTCGCTCGCTTGTTTGCAGATGCATCTCACGCCGGCGGAAGCGCTGACCGCAACCACCATCAACGCGGCGTGGAGCGTGGGGCTGGGAGAAAGCATAGGCTCGCTGGAAGCGGGCAAGCAGGCAGACTTCCTGATTCACGAATTTTCCGACTATCGCGAGCTGTCGTATTTCATCGCCGCGCCGCTGCGGCCGCGGGTGTTTGTCGCCGGGAAAGAGGTGCGAGCTTGAATCCGCAATCAAGCTGCCTGTTTGAGCTCGACCCGCTCCAGCAGCATAGCATAGGTGGAAATGATGTCGGCCCAGCGATATTTGCTGCGGGCACGCATGGCGGCTGCTTTTCTCCACTCTTCGACGCGGCTGCCATCCCGCTCAATGCGGTCGATGGCGCGGGTGAGCTGCGCGGGATTGGTGAAAAACAAACCGCAATCTCCCAGCGTTTCGCGATTGAAGGGGTTGTCGTGCGCGCATATAAGATTGCCGCAGCCCATGGCCTCCAGAAGCGAAGGATTTGTCCCGCCCACGCTATGGCCGTGCAGGTAGGCAAAGGCGTAGGCACGCAGGCAAACCAGCTTCTGCTGGTCGTAGACAGTGCCGATCATGCGAATGCGCGGATCGCGGATGGAGCAGAGCTCTCTCACGTAGCGCGTCTGGACGCGGTGATTGCCGACCACGATCAGCTCGCGCGCGCTTTGCGACTGCCTGAAGGCGTGCAGAATATCGAGCACATGGTTCTCCGGTTCGAGACGGCAGACCACCAGGTAATAGCTCTTGGGCACCAATGCCCATTCTG
>JASHRF010000079.1 GCA_030037545.1 Acidobacteriaceae bacterium
TTTCCCGTTTCCTCCGGACGAATTCGTCCACGGCCATTGAGATGCTGCCGGCAGTTGCTCCGCATATATAGGACTGCATCCAGCTCTCTCCGCCCTGTGGCATCCCCCGAGCGCAAGCGCTGATTCCAAAGGGATTCGAGCAAGTTTGCCCGGCCACGCAGCAGACTCCCATGAAAAAGGCGCAGCGGGACGGCCGCGCTTCTCAAAATCGGAGCCAGTCGAGTTCGGTAGGAGCGCCGATCCTGTTGCGCTATTCCCGCGGCGCAAAGTAGCCCTTGCGCGCGCGCACCTTGTATCTTCGGTCGTAGCAATAGAGATAGATGGTTCGGAATGAGCCATCGGCTTTAAAGTCGGCAGGCGTGTAAGTGAGCGCGTACTGGCTGCGCAGCTCGGTTTCAATGTCCTGGAAGCTGGTCGACATATCCTCGATGGTGGGCGGGAAAAAGACTTCGCCGCCGGTCTGCTCGGCCAACTCGGTCAGGATCTTGTCGCCGCGGCCGCGGCTGGGAGTCCAGTTGGTGCTGATCGCGTAGATGATGGTCTCGGCGCGCTCGCACTCCTTGATGGCTTCGCTCTCGTACACGTGGCTCTGGTTGTCGTCGCCGTCGGAAATGAGGATGATGGCCTTGCGCACCGGCTCCTGCCCGCGCGCGGTTAAGAGCTTGTCGCGGCAGGCCGAGTAGACCGCGTCAAAGAGCGCTGTGCCGCCTCCGGGATGCAGAGCGTTGATGCCGGTTTCGAGCGCATCCAGATCGTTGCTCCAGTCCGCGGTCACATCGGGCGTCACGTCGAAGCCCATTACGAAGGCGCGGTCGCCCTTGGCCTTCAGCACCTGGAGCAGGAAGTCGGTGGCCGCCTGCTGCTCGAACTGGAAGCGCTCGCGGATGGAGGTACTGGCATCGATCACAAGGCCCACGCGCAGGGGCAGATTGATCTGCTGGTGGAATGAGGTCACTTGCGCCGGCGCGCGCTGATCGTCGAGCAGCGCGAAGTCGCTCTGTTGCAGGTTGGGAATATAGTGGCCGCGATTGTCGGTCACCGTGAAGATGAGGTTGACCTCGTTGACGCCCAGCTTGATGGTGGGCGCGCCCACATCCGTCTGCGACTCGCCTGCGGGCGCCGGCTGGGTTGATTGCGCGGCCGCGGAGGCCGGAGCTGGCGCGGTGGGCTGCGCCGCAGCCGGCTTAGCGGCGGACGGCGCAGTCTGCTGCGCGCGGGCTGCTGCGATGGGGAAAACTGTGGTCAACAAAACGGCCGCAGTGGTTGCAATCCGCGGACGGCTACCCGCCCGGGGCAGAAAGACCTGGTTGATCATGACTCTCTCATTTTAACAATGGCCCTCGTTCTCCTACCCGCTCTAATCGGCGCGCGAACCCAGCACCCATGCTTCTTTCGCCACAACTCTCAGGCCTTCAATCGCTTACCATGCGAGGCCTCTTCGCTTGCCGCACCTTCCAGCCGCGCCAGCAACCGGGCAAGCTCTTCGGGCAGCGGCGCCTCCAGCACCAGCGGCTTCGCGCTCAGCGGATGCGTAAATTCCAGCCGCGCGGCATGTAGAAAATTGCGCCCCAACCGAATCCTCTCCAGCTCTCTGTTCGACGCGCTTTTGGCCTGCGCGGCAAGCTGCCCAGCGCCGCCATAAAGCGTATCGCCGACCACCGGATGCCCGATGGACGCCATGTGAACACGAATCTGGTGCGTGCGGCCGGTCTCGATGCGAACCCGCACCAGCGTGAACCTTCCGAAAGGCGTAGCCAGACGTTCAAGGACCTCGTAGTGTGAGACGGCCGAGCGGCCGCTTTCGTTAGTCTTCATGCGTGTGCGCCGCACCGGATCGCGGCTCAGCGCGGCACGGATGGTCCCTTCGCCGCGCTCAATTGTCCCATGCACCAGCGCGACGTATGTCTTTTGAATCTGCCGGCCGGCGAACATCGCGCCCAGCGCCGCGTGGGTGCGATCGTTCTTGGCCACCACGATCAGCCCGCTGGTGGCTTTGTCGAGTCGATGCACGATGCCGGGGCGCAGTTCGCCGCCCGTCGACGATAGCTTGTTGAAGCGGTGCAGCAGCGCGTTCACCAGCGTGCCGCGGCTGCGCGCACCCTCAGTCTGGCCGGATCCCGCGTGCACCATCATGCCGGCCGGCTTGTTCACCACCGCCAGGTCCGCGTCCTCGTAAACCACGTGGAGCGGAATAGCCTCGGGCACAGCTTTAAGCGGCGCAGGGTGTGGATCGCCGAGGATCTCAATGCGTTCGCCGCCGCGCAGCTTGAGCCGCGCTTGTGCGGACTCGCCCCCGACCAGTACGTCTCCCTGGCCGACGAGCATTTGCACGCGCGAGCGGCTCACGGTTTCGAGCTGCGCGGTGAGGAACACATCGAGGCGCTGCCCGGCTGCATCCGCGGGAACGTCGAGGATGCGCCGCTCGCTCATGCACCGGCCTCGCGTTCTCTCAGGATGAGCCCGCCCGCAGACACCAGCAGGACGGCCGCGATTTGTGGTGCATCGATGGCCCCGTGGAAGAGCGGGCCGCGGCCTTCGGGATTGCGACCCAGCTCGGTGAAGAAAATGACCACGCCCAGGCCCATCAGGCAGATGCCGGCTGCATCGCCCGTCTGTCGGCGCAGCGGCATCCATACGAAGAGGAAAACCGCCAGCGTGAAGAATGCCAGCGCCGCGTAGGCCTGCACCGGCTGAAGCGGAATGCCCAGCGGCGTGCCGCTCCAGCGCGCAGCCAAGCGGTTGGTGTAGACGACCGCCCAGGGCAGCTTGGCGCTGGCCTCATTTCCGAATCCCGAGCCCGCCAGCAAGGCGCCGAATTGCTCGAAGGCTAACCCCAGCGCTAGCGGCGCGGCCAGCGCGTCGGCCGTGGCCCACGCGGGAAGCCTGCGCCACAGCGCGTACCAGGCGGCCGCGCCTGCTCCGGCGAGCACGCCCACCGCGGCCAGCAGCGGATGGTGCACCATGGCCAGCGTCAGCACCCACGTGGGATGACGGCGCAGATCGCTCCAGTTGGCGGCGACCAGCACCAGCCGCTGTCCGGCGATGGCGGCGAACAGCGCCACCACGCATACGTTCCACGCCTGCGCGGCATCGACGCCGCAGATGCGCGCCGTGCGCTGGGCCAGAAACAGCGCCAGCAACGCGCCCACGGCGGCTACCGCGCCGTACGACGGAATCAGCATGGAACCGATGTGAAAGAGGACCGGGTGCACTGAAGCCAGAATACAGCCAGGCAGCAAGTAGCCGAGTCAGCAAGTCAGCGAATCCATGCCGGTTTTAGTCGTCGAGGGTCTCTACTTTTGGCGCGGGCCGCCTTATCGCCTGCAGCGCTCGACGGCCTGAGGCCTTGATGACCTGCCGACTCGCCGACTCGCTAACGGTCCATTCGCGCGCATGCGCCAAGGTCAGAAATCCGGCCCACGGGGCCGTGAGCAATGCGCTGGTGAACCCGTCCTAAGACGGTGGAGCTCCCCGCGGTTCATTAGGCATTCCGGACTGGCGGACACGGCACACAGAACCGATTGTCGAGTCGAACTCCTGTTCATTGAATGTTGGTTCAACCAGCGTTGACCACCCACCTGCTTAGCAGGCCGGTTTCTATTGCGGATAGTAGGGGTATACGCGAGGAATTGCAAGTCTTGTGTTCGTGGGGCACAATGTGGTAGGTTCTTGCGCTGGCCTTTTCGGAATTGCTCTCACCCAAAAGGGGAATTGTGTTCTGGTGCATCCGAAACTTATGCGGACTGGCACGCACGCGGCCGGCGTTTCCTTCTCACCAAAAACCGCTTTGCGGCGCGGCCTTCAAAAAATCCACGTGTATTCCGCAATCGCCTCTAACCGCCGCTGCCGTTTGCCTGAACTGCCGCTTCCGCGGGCGGATTCTGCTTTTCCCGCTCCATGGCCTGCGCAATCAGCTTCTTTAGCTTGCCCTCGATATCCGCATCGCCGACGCGCTGATCTTCCAGCACGCCGTCGGCGTCAATTGAGAACGTGGCTGGAATCGCGGTGACACCAAATTGAGTGGCGATCGGCCCCTTGAATCCCCCGTCACGAACCTGCAGCCAGGTCATCTCGTTCTGCGCCACGAACTGCTTCCACTTGGCCTCATCGCTGTCGAGGCTGATGCTAAGCGCCACAAACGGCTGGCCCTGGAATTTCTGCACGATTTTGCGCATGTGCGGCAGAGCCTTGCGGCACGGCCCGCACCAGGTTGCCCAGAAGTCGATGAGCACTACCTTGCCTGCCAGGCTGTCCATGGACACGCGCCGCCCATCGAGCGTGGTCGCAACGAACGCCGGCGCCATTCTGGCCCGCGCCAGTTCCACCCGCTCGACGAACCGCCGCGCGCGCTGGTCAAACTCGGGCGACTCCTTGTCCTGATCGAGAAACGCGCGAAATTCCGCGCGTGCCGCATCGTCCTGGTGCAGATAAGCGAGTGAGATGCCGTAAACAAAATGTGCCTCGGCGAGTTTCGGATCCAACGCCAGGGCAGTCTTGAACTCGTCGCAGCTGGCCGCGAAGAACTTGTCTTTCTTCTCCTGGATGCCCTGGCGCTGCAATGCCGCGCCCATCCATATGTGCAGCCTGGCGCGGATGGAGTCGGTGGACGCCGCCGCCAGTCCTTCCGCGGCGATGCTTTGCGCGGTCTTGTAATCGCCGGTCTCCATGGCCAGGTCGTAGGCCTTTTGCAGGCACTTCGCGCAGTGGCCGTCGTCCTGCTTGTTGGCTTTGCGGTAGCAGGCAATGGCCTCTGACTTGTCGCCATGCTGCAGCCATTCCGTCGCCTCAGCAAAGGACTTGCGCGCTTTAGCGTCGGTGGGTCCGCCTGTGGCGTCGACGGATTGCGCCGCCGCGACTGGCGCCGCGCCGGCGATCGATAGCGAGAATGCTGCCGGAAGAAGCACACTGCGGAGCAAACCCGTCACTCGAAGCATCGGCCTGCCATCCTTGCCGTTAACTGAATTCGTTCGGAAGCAATCATACACCGGCAGCTCACCGCCCGAAGGGGCAAGTTGGCATGGGCAGGGCGCCGCTTAGCAGGTCGTCATGCGCTCGTCTTCCAGCACCTCGTCGAGCAGCACGCGCAGGTTGGCGGCGCGTGCATGGCCCAGGCGCGGATCGGCTGCGCCGGCTTGCGACAGCTCATCGGCCAGGTTGAGCGCGGCCAGCACCGCTACGCGCAGCGAGTCGGCGGTGTGCCCCGCGGTCGCGACCGCGCGCATCTTGGCATCCACCTGGCGGGCCAGCTCGCGAATGTGCTCGGGATCGTGTCCCGAGAGGTGATACCACTGGTCGTAAATCTCTACCGTCACGTATCCGGTTGCGTGGGTTTCTTCTGCCATTCTCTCCCTCATAGTTCGAGCGTATCGAGCTGCTGAAGCAGCCGCTCCACGCGCTGCCGCACCTGGTCGCGCTCCGCCTTCAATGCCGCAAGCTCGACTTCCATCCGTTCCATGCGCGGGCCCTGCTCACCGATCTTTGCCTCAGACTGCGCGGCGCGGGTTTCGGCTTCGGCGGCGCGCTCTTCGGCCCCCGCGGCGCGGGTTTCGGCTTGCGCAGCGCGCTCCTCGGCGGCGAGACGCGCCTGCAGCGCCTGCTTCACCAGCGTCACGGCGCGCAGCACGCGCTCTTCCAGCGCCGCAAAATCGTCCACGCTTACCGTAAGCGCCGCCGGCTCGGGCAGCGCTTCGCGCCCCTCCGTTGGCGCCTCAATTTTCGCTTCCGTCTCCATCTCAATCTCCGCTTCGGGCTCGGCCTCGATCACCACTTCCGATTCCCAGAACTCCGCCATCCACGCCTCCGCGCCGTCTTTCAAGTGCGCACACGACGCCAGTTCGCTTGCAGTATAGCGCCAATTCCGGGCGTTTTTTTACTTATGCGCGCAGACGAGCGCCTGCCTTGCCAACAGCCGCGACCACGCGCGCCTGCAGGCTCTGCAACTCCTCTTCGCGCAGGGTGCGGTCGGAGGCCTGGAAGGTGGCGCCGAGCAGCAGCGAGTACTCGCCCTTGCCCAGCCGAGCGTCGCGAAAGACCTCGCGCACCCGCCACTCCACCAACTCGGGGATGCGCAGCTCGGCCAGCGAGCGGTCAATCGTTTCCCAGGGAACGCTCTCGTCCAAAATCAATGAAAAATCTCGGCGCACCGGCTGAAAACGCGAAATTTCACGTGCCTGCGGCTTGCGCACGGGCAGCTTGTACAGGCGGTCGAGATAAAGCTCGCCTAGCAGCACAGGCTCCTTGATTTTGCGCGCCGCGCTCTCGCGCGGATGCAGTTGCCCGAACCAGCCCAACGTAACGCCGTCGGCCACCACGCGCGCGGAGCGGTAGGGATGCAGCCACCCCGGCATCAAGCCCGTCGCAGCGGGCAAGCCGGCGTCCGCGGTGAAGCGATCGAAGTAGACGCTGCGCGTCTCGAAGCACGAAAGCACCTGCTCGACCACTCCTTTTACATCGTGGAAATCGATGGACCGCGGGGGATGCAGGGCGCTATCGTCGGGCAATGCGCCGCTTGCGCCGAAGGCCAGCGCCGGCCGCTCGTCCACCTTTTCCGTCGTGCCCGCGAAGACCGTGCCCAGCTCAAAGAGACGCACGTCGCTTATATCGCGATTCAGGTTGCCGGCGATCATGGCCAGCATGCCGGGAACCAGCGACGGCCGCAGCACGCCCGCTTCTTCGCTGAGCGGGTTGCCAAGCGGTACCGCCTGGCCGGGTTGTGGCGCGGTCAACGCGGCTTCGGCCGCCGAGCAGAACGTGATGGAGATGGCCTCATGAAATCCCGCGGTCAGCATGGTAGCGCGCACCGCCGCTTCCTTTTCCACCCAGGGCAGCGCCTGCACGCCCTCGCCGAACGCCGGCAGCGTGTTGGCGAAACGGTTATAGCCGTAGACGCGCGCTACTTCTTCGATCAGGTCGATCTCGCGCTCCAGATCGAGCCGCCAGCTGGGCAGCGTTACCTGCCACGACTCTTCTCCAAAGATCTGCCGCACCGCAGTTGGCTGACTGGCTGACTGTCTGACTGCCTGACTCGCTAACTCGCATCCCAGCGCCTTGAGCACGCCTTCGACTGTCGCAGCCTTGATTCTCTCTTCGTCGATTGTCTTGCCCAGGATGCGCTGCACCTCGCTAAGCTTGAGCTCGATCGGCTTGCGCCGCGCAACGCGCTCTTCGATAGCCGCGACGCGAACGTCCCCCAGCTCGCTTTCAATCCAGCCGCCGTTAGCCAGCAGGATGGCGGAGACCAGCGCCGACGCCACCGGCGCAGCATTGAAGTCCGCGCCACGCTCAAAGCGATGGCTGGCGTCGGTGTGCAGGCCATGGCGGCGCGCCGTCTGCCGCACCACCATGGGATCGAACCACGCCGCTTCGACGAGCACGTTCTTTGTCCGCGGCGTGATCATGGTGTCCCATCCGCCCATCACTCCGGCCAGACCCAGCGCCTTCTTGTGATCGGCGATCACCAGGTCTTCGCAGTCCAGCGTGCGCTCCACGCCGTCCAGCGTCTTCAGCTGCTCGCCCTGGCGCGCGCGGCGCACGATAATGCCGCCCTCAACTTTGTCGAGGTCGAATGCATGAGTCGGCTGCCCCATCGCCAGCCACGCAAAATTGGTGGCGTCCACGGCGTTCGAGATCATCTTCTGCTCGAGCAGCCGGAAGTAAGTGGCGACTTCAGCGCCCGGAAACCAGTCGCGCGATTCACCAATCGTGATGCCGCGCAATACGCGCGCCGTGAAGCGGCCGCAGGCGTCCTGCGCCTCGATCACGACCGGAAAGGGCTGCGCGGCCGGCTTTGGCGCTGGTAAGGTGAAGTCGAGCGGCTTAAGTCCCACCCCGTAGATCGCCGCTGCCTCTCGCGCCACGCCATAGTGGTTCATGGCGTCCACGCGGTTGGTGGTGATGTCCATCTCGTAGAGCGAGCCGTTGCCGGCGCCGAGATCGTATATGCCCTCAACGGCGATGCCGCGCAGGGTAAGGTCTTCCGCGAGGCGCGCGTCTTCGGCGGCCAAGCCGGAGAGGTATGCGCGTAGCCATTTCGTCAAAATCTTCATCGAAGTCCTTCAGCGGAGTTAGCGGTGCTAGTTAGTCTTCGCCTCGTCCTCCGCCACAACCACCGCTGCCGCTGCAAGCGGACCGCTAACTCGGCTAGCTCCGCTTATGCCTCTAACTCCGCCTTCACGCAAACTGCCCCAAGAACCGCATGTCGCCGGCATAAAATTGTCCAATTTCCGCGACCCCATACTTCATCATGGCGATACGTTCCACGCCCATGCCAAACGCAAATCCGGAAATCTTCTTCGGGTCGTACGCCGGCTGCTTTTGCGCCGCGAACGCAAATACCGCCGGGTCCACCATGC
>JASHRF010000080.1 GCA_030037545.1 Acidobacteriaceae bacterium
CGACTGCGGCATCGCGATCACGCGGGCCACCATGTGCGGCTGGGTGATGCAGGTCGGCGACAGGCTTTCCCCGGTGGTGGGCGCCATGCGCAAGCAGCTGCTGGCCAGCGGCTACATCCAGGCCGACGAAACCCCGCTCGATGTGCAGACCCACGATAAGCGCGGCAAGAACCACCAGGCTTATCTGTGGCAGTTCGGTACGCCGGGCGGCGGCGTGATCTTCGATTTCCGCATGACCCGCAGGCGCGAAGGGCCGAGGCAGTTTTTGGGCGCCTTCGCGGGGATTCTCCAATCCGACGGCTACATCGCCTACGAGCGCGGCCTCGGCGGGCCGGGCATGGTGCACGCCTGCTGCTGGAGCCACGCGCGAAGGAACTTCGTGGATGCAGTCAAGCTCAACAAGCAGGATGCCGGCTCGATTCGCGCGGTGGGGCTGATGGACAAGTTGTTTGCGATCGACGCCCAGGCGCGTGCGGAAAAGATGGATCACGCCGCACGTCATCTCTTGCGCCAGGAAAAAGCACCGCCTGTACTCAACGAAATTCGCGAGCACATCCTGGCCACGCGCCAAACCGTGCTGCCCGGCGGCAAGGCCGGCCAGGCATGCAAATACACGCTGACACCCGGGGATAAGCTGACGCGCTTCCTCGAGCACCCCGAACTGGAGCTGTCGAACAACCTCGCCGAGAATTCCATGAGACCAGTGGCCCTGGGACGATCCAACTGGATCCATATCGGCAGCCCACAGGCCGGGCCGCGCGTGGCCGCCATCCTGTCTATCATCGAAAGCTGCCGCCTCAAGATCAGGGTACGTGAATACCTCACTGAAATCCTGCCCGGACTCGACGACACGCCTGTACACCGCATCGCCGAACTCACGCCCACTGCCTGGGCGGCAAAAGCACAACCCTAGAAATTCCTCTCACCCCATCGTGTCCAAGGCAACCGCGTACTTGGCCGGACGGATACGTTGGAGGCGCGGTGACGATAGCGGATCTGGCCGCGCGGCGTAATTTCCATCACAGCTTTTCGTTTCAAGCGGCCAAGCCGCCATTCTGTCCGCCTGCAGCTCCTCGGCAAACGCCGCGAAGCTGTGCGGCGGAATTTCGATTTTGAATTGCATCTTCTCTTGCGGGAGCGGGTTGCGCGGGTTTTGCGGAACCGGGACGCCGTCGATGATCTCATTTGTCGTCAGGTTATGCAGGTGCGCTTTGAGATCCTTCGTCAACACCGTTACCGGTGTGGGCGCGTCGAGATACGATTCGGCCATGAGACTGCGGCGCGTCTCGTGCTGCGCCCGCATGATTCAGTAACCATCGGGACAGGTTCGGGTCAAGGAAACCCGCACGATAGCCGGCCTCCCACCCCAACGACGAAGACCTGTCGTTGGGGACCCGGGTTCGAGGCCGGCGCTACTATTTCCTGCCGTTTCCTAATCACGCAGTCTAAGGACTAGTAGGTCGGCACCGATTCCACAGCGTGGTTGCCGTGAGGCACGGCGGCAAGCGCTGTCGGATCCGAGCCGGTGTTATACGGCGTGGCCTGCGTGTACTTCAGCACCCCAGTTTGGGGATTGAGGTCGAACCCGGAGATATCGGCCCCGACGGTGTTGGCGGTGTACACGTACCGGCCCAGCGCCGGCTCCACGATGATCGAAACCGGCTCGGTATCGGTGCTAGTGGTAGCGCTGCCCGTCACGCTGCTCACCGCGGAGGGAACGCCAGTGGAGAGAGAGATGGTGTACGCTGATACGTTGTTCGATAGGGCGTTGGCTACGTAAATGAAAAGGCCGCGCGGATCGACGGTCACCGAAGTTGGCTCGCTGCCTGTATTAAATGGCCCGTCGACCATGAATTCCGGCACGCCGGCTTGAAGGTTATAGCCGATGAGCTGGTTGGAAGCGAAGTCGGTTGCATAGAGAAACCGGTAGGTGGGATCGGCGGCGATCGCCGTAGGCTTGACGCCTGCCTGGTAGGGGCTGCCGGCAGTGGCCGTCAGGCTGCCATTTGAGCCGGGTGTGAAGCCGAAGAGCCAGCCTGGGTTGGCGCTGCTGGTGACGCATGTAAGGCAGCCTGGGTTATAGGCCGACTGGTCGTAGACTGTTACGTACACGCCGGGAGTCGTACCCTGCGTGAGCGCCACGCCGGTAGCGAACAGGATATCCGAGGTGAAGCCGGGCACGGTCAGCGTGGTGGTCGATGCCAGCGTGCCCAAGGTTCCTGAGGAGAGCGGATATACGGCAATTTGCGCGGGATTCGATCCGCCGGCCACATAAAGATCGGTATTGGCCAGATTGACCGCTATCGATGCCGGCGTGAAGGGTACGGTCACAGTGTCTTTCTCGGTGAGGCTGCCGTCGTAGGCGATGGCGAAGTGAACCAGCGAATTATTGCTCTGGTTGGCGACGTAAAGGTTTGCGTAGTCTGAGGTCGTCGCCAAGGCCACGGGATTCGATCCGCCGGAGGACACGGCGGTATCGACGGGGCGCAGCACGCCAGACTCGGCATCGGCCGCGTAAATCTGAATTTGGCCAGTAGCGCCCGCTGTGGTACCCGAGGAAGTGGTCACAAACACATAGTCCACGGTTACGACGAGGCAGCCGGACAACAGCGTGGCTAACAGAAGGCCGAGGCTCGAGACCAGAACAAGCTGGCTCACTTTGCTGAACTTCATGCGTTTCCTTTGTTGCGGGCCACAGGTTCGAGCCCCGGATACAACTTGTTGGGTTTCCCGTTGCTATTGTAAAAGCCGAGCGCGGGTTTTTACTACCTGCCGGTTCCCGCCCGCAGCCGGCGCGGTCTTTCAGGATTGAATCTAGGGCTCAATTCCGGCACCGGTTCCGTGGTGCGGAATGGCGGCCACGGCCACCGGATCAGTATTGGAAACGTACGGAGAGAATTGCGAAACCAGCAGAGTTCCATCGGTAATGCTCAATTGGAAACCGGAAACGTCATCACCCAGAAAGTTGGCGGTATACAGGAAGCGGTTGGTGGAGGGATCGATGCCGATGGCCACCGGCTCCGTGCCGGTGGCGTAGGTACCGATCTGGCTCAGCGCGCCTCCGCTGATGGAGTACGAGTACGCGGTGATCGTGGAATCCAGAGCGTTGGTGGCGTAGACGTAAGGGTAGTTGGGATTGTTGGGATCGACGACGATGGCGCTGGGGTCATTGCCTGCCGGGAAGGCGTTGGTGCCGTTGGTCCCGCTGGTCAACGGCGTCAGCGCGCCGCCGGAAACCGAGAAGCCCAGCACATCGGCGCCGGCGTAGTCGGTGACGTAAACATAGGAGCTGGTTGGATCGCTGGCGATGGCCGAGGGCTGCACGCCGGCCAGAAAAGGCGAGCCGGCCAGCGGCGTGAGCACGCCGCCCGTGCCTACCGCGAAGCCGAAGACGTAACCCACGCTCGGGGATGGGGATAGCGACGAATCGTAAGCCGAGACGTACACGTAGGCGCCGGAGGCAAGAACGTTGACCGCCGTGGGCACGATGACATCGGTGGGCGCACTGGGAAGGGTCAGGGGCCAGTAGTCGGAATTATTGCTGGCGTTTTCCGCCGGTTGCGGGTCGATGCAAACCGTGGCCGCGCAGGGAGCGCCGCTGGCCGAGCCGCCGGGCAAGAGCGGATACACCGCAATGGCTCCCGAGCACGGAGCTGCCGTGGAGCAGGTGGACAGCGGCTGATAGAGCGCCACAGTGAAGAGGTTGGACTTGTTGACCGCCAGCGCCGCCGGATAAATGCCAGGCGTATTGATGGTGTTAAAAGCGTAGAGCTTGCCGTCGGTGCCGATGACGAACTGGACGATGGTGTTGTCGTCCTGGTTGGAGACGAACAAGCTTCCGTAATCGGCGGAAACTGCTTCAGCCACCGGATCGCGGCCCCCGGAAGGGAAGGGCGAAGAGGGAATCTTGCGCATCCGTCCCGATTCCGAGTTGATTTCGAAGACGTCGATCTGGCCGTAGCTATTGGGCCCGGCGGCCGTGTTGCTGGCCACATAGACAAAATCCACGGTCAGCGTCTCTGTGAACTGGGAGCAGGCCGTTACCAGCAACGCGGCGGCCAGGCTGGCTGCCGAAACCAGCGCAAGCTGGCGCGATTTGTTCAACTTCATGCGCATCTTTCGTCGGAGGCCGGAGCCTCGGGAAAATGGTTGATCGAAGTCCGGGGCACGTTTCAAGTCCGTCCGCCGGGAAACCGATTAAAGGTCACCCCGGCAACCCACCCCAGGGACGAAGACCTGTCCCTGGGGACCTCGGCGGCCTACCCCAGGGACGAAGACCTGCCCCTGGAGACCCCGGCGGCGCCCACCTGGATTTTTGCGCAGGCGCTGGTCTTCCGGGCCGGAGTTCCCCGGTCTTAGCCGACGCGCCCATCAATTAGGCACCAGCTCGCCGGACCCTGCAGCGGGAGGGCGGCGCTGTTGCGCAGGTCGGTGAGCGCCCCGGCTTGGGGGTTCAGAATATGGCCGGTCACCGAGGAGTCGTACTCATCGGCCGCATAGATGAACTGATCTGATGGGTCCTCGACCAGGCACTGCGGGCCGGAGCCCGAACCGAACGGCTGGGGGGCGGTTATGAACGTGAGCTGGAACGGTTGTTTGTTGATGGAATAGCCCGAGAGGCCACTCTCAGGATTCTGCCCGAGGATATTGTCTCCCTGGTTGGCCACGTACAGGTAATTGCTCTTGGACTCGACCATGAGATAGATGGGATTGGCCAAGCCGGGATAGTCGGGGACGATGCCGCCGGTCAGAGCCTCCAAGGCCCCAGTCTGGCTCACGCTGTAGGGCAGAATCTGGCTGAGGGCGGTTTCCGGACTCCCGTTACTGTCTGTGTAGTTAAGGGGCTCGTTGTCGAGCACATAGATATTGCTGGCGCTCACAATGGCCGTGCCCTGGGCGATGCCGAGCGGCTGGGTGCTGTTTACGCTCAGCTGCAACTGCCCGGAGGTGCCGACATAGGCGTACGGGAAGACGCTGGTGCCACCGGTGTAGGGATAGGAAGTGGGCGGCGGGGCGCCAGTGAGGGTGAGCAGGAAATTACTGGCCAGAACGAAATCGACAGGGCCGGCGGGGATTGGGAAGTAAGTGAGCGGAGCGCCGCTGCTGGCCGCCGACACTGCCTGGTTCTCCACCACCGATAAGCGACCGGTGGTGGAGTTGATAGAGAAGACCGTCACGTCACCGCAGGTGGTGGTGTTCAGCGCTTCGGCGCAGGAGTTCACGCCGTTCACCAGGCTGCCGCTATCAGGGGCGTCGTGATCGAGCACCAGCAGGTAATTGCCCGTAGAATCCAGGATCATGCGGAAGGGATTGTTGCCCTGGCTCTGAAAGCTGTTTTGGAAGGTCAAGTTGCCGTTGCCGCCGACAGAAAACTGCGTGATGTTGGCGTTCTTGCAGGGATCGGCCGCGGTGCAGTTGCCGTCGCCGGCCGAGTCGGCACCGCGGTTCAGCACATAAAGGAAGCGGCTGCCGGTGGCCAGGACCGCACGCACCGGGTTGGCGCCTCCGGAAGAAGTCGGCAGCGTGTTAATGGTAGTCAACTCGCCGGTGTTGTGATCGATCCTGAAACCGCTGATAATGCCGTCGCCTTCAGGCTGGGCGGTCACGGTGCCCGTGACATACAAATAACCGGTGGTGTAACTCTGCACGCAAGACGAAACGCCGAAGACCGCGCCTGCGGAAAGGGCGCCGGTCAGTACTGCCTTGCCGAATTTCTTGAACTTCATGCGATTCCTTCATCCTGGTGAGGCGGGTGCCGCCAAGTGGGTCATTCCCGAGCAAAGCTGGGTTGGGACGGGGTCCCTGATGCATTGTAAAAGCCAAAGGCTGCCTGTGCATAGTTTACGGCAAAACCAGGGAACATTGCTGTCGATTGCCCGCCGATGCCGAAGACGGTGGCATTGGTGGCTTTCCAGCCCAGATTCACCAGGAATGGCACAGGAAGCTTGGCTCAGGTTTTGGTGACGGAAACGTACACGTCGTCGTTGGTATACGACTTGTCCGTTCCGGTCAGAATTTTGTTGGCCGCCCCTGAGACAAAATGGTCGCCGGTGCGGACCAGGCCGCCGACGGCAATCCCCGGCATCCAGGCGCCGAACTGTCCATCTTTGATCCCTACCACTTTGCCGTGGAAGACGTTCATGCCGGAATAGTTCCAGAGGTTGCTGAGACCGAGCGGTGTGGCCGTAGTGGTGGGCTGGTCGCCATACTGATGAACGCTGCGCGTGTAACCGGCTTCTGCACGGTTGGCAAAGCCTTCGGTAATGCTGAAGGTTTCAATATCGCCGATTACCGCCGAGGCATCGATGAAGTGGAAGCTGACAGAGGGATGGGAGAAGAATTGTCCCTCCTCCGTGTACACCACGTAGGCGGTGGGAGTCAGGAAGCCTTCTGTCTGTCCTTCCAGGGTGAGGTTTTGCGCGCCGGCGAGCGCAGCCGGCAAAAAGGCCGCAGCCAGCGCGGCGCACAAGCAAAGGTTCCATGCCGAGCGGAGATTCACGTTCTTTAACCTCCAGCGGAGCATCGTTGCCGCTCAGGCGCCGTCTCCGATTTGTTGAAAATTAACCTCTTGTATCACACCTGGAGCAGAACTGTCTCCATGGGTTTGGAGAGGAACATATCGCAGCTTATCTTCGCGAACCATGGGGTTCCCGGCTAAGCGGAGAACCGTATGAGGGTGCATTCCCTCGCCGGCTAAAGCCGCGCGAGTCTTGGGGTGGTCCGATGTACAGGTTGAAGCCGTATTCTTCACTCCCGGAAAACCGGCACGAAGCCCGCAGCCGGTCCGACCGGGAGCGGGGTGGTATTCTCAGCCCATGCCGCGCGGTCATTTCATTACGTTTGAGGGCCTGGACGGCTCGGGAAAGACCACGCAGATCCGCCGCTTGGCGGCGTGGCTCGAACGGCGCGGCCACGCCACCGTGGTCACGCGGCAGCCGGGCGGAACAGCCACCGGCGACCGCATCCGTGAAATTCTGCTGGACGCGCGCAACGCGCACCTGGCGCCCACCACGGAGGTGACGCTCATGTTTGCAGCGCGCGCCCAGACCATCGAGGAAGTAATCCATCCCGCGCTGGATGCGGGCAAGATTGTGCTCTGCGATCGCTTTACGGATTCTTCCGAAGCCTATCAGGGCGGTGGACGGGAGCTGGGTTCGGAAACCATACTTGACTTGCATCGCCTGGTGTGCGGCAATCTGCAGCCCGATCTCACCATTCTGCTGCTGCCCAGCTTTGAAGCTTCGCTGGCCCGCGCCAGGCGCCGCAATTCCCGCGATGAGGCGCAGACCGGCAAGAACGAGGGCCGCTTTGAGACCGAACAAGACGCGTTCTACGGCAGGGTATGGGAGAAATATCGCGAGATCGCTGAGCGGGAGCCGGAGCGGGTGGAGCGCATCGAGGGCGATCTGCCCATCGACGAGGTGCATGAGCAGATCGTGGAGATTGTGGCCGAGCGGCTGGTGCTGGCTGGGCGCGAAAGCTGAGCGACCGTAGCGCCCTTTCTGCTAGCATCCACTCTTGGAGAAGCTTGACGATGGATGCACCCAATAGCGCTGTTTTTGGCGTCCGCCGCAATGAAGACATCGCGCTCGATCTGATGAAGTTCGTGGCCGGCACGGTGGGCGTGGGCCGGCCGGCGACTCCTTCCACCGGCTTCAGCGGCGCGGCGGCGGCCAAGCCCGAGGAATACGTGAATCAGTTGCTTGACCTTTATCGCCGCTGCCTGCGGGCCGTGGAAGGTGCTGTCCCGCAGAAAGAGGCCGCGCGATAGCCAGCCAGACCAACCTGCGGGTGGGGGTTGCGGGCGCGGGCGCCTTCGGGCGCAATCATCTGCGCGTGCTGCGCGAGCTGGAGACGGCCGGCCAGGGGTTGACGCTGGCCGCGGCCGTGGAGCCGGATGCGGCGCGCGCCGCCGAAGCCTCGGCGCAATATGGGATTCCGGTCTTTGCCTCGATCGACGAACTGCTGGCCGCCGATCTGAAGCTGGACGCGGCTTTCGTCGCCGTGCCCACGGTCGAGCATCACGCGGTGGCCTCGGCCCTGCTCGAAGCCGGGCTCGATTTGCTTGTCGAGAAGCCCCTGGCCGCAAATCTCGCCGAAGCCGACGATCTGATTGCGAGAGCCGAGCGCAACGGCCGCGGCAATGCGCGCATTTTGCAGCCCGGTCACCTGGAGCGCTTCAATCCCGCCGTGCTTGCCGTCGAGCCGCGCGTGAAGCGGCCCATGTTTTTTGAGGCGCACCGGCTCAGCGTCTTCACTCCGCGCTCCCTCGATGTGGACGTCATTCTCGACCTGATGATTCACGATCTCGACATTGTGCTCACGCTGGCCGCTTCGCCGGTGCGCGAGGTGCGGGCCGTGGGTTTGCCGATTGTTTCGCCGCGCGTGGATATTGCCAACGTGCGCGTGGAATTCGAGTC